>NZ_JAHWGR010000008.1:0-231904 GCF_020873825.1 Micromonospora sp. DH13 | reverse complement strand
CGGCGGTGGAGACCGCCGACGGGCCGGTCGAGGAGGCGTTCCCCCCGATGTCGGTCACCGTCCGCCTCGAAGACGAGATCGACATCTCCCGCGGAGACATGATCTGCCGCCCCCACAACGCCCCCACAGTCGCGCAGGACATCGAGGCGATGGTCTGCTGGATGGACGAGACCCGCCCCCTGACCGTCGGCGGCCGCTACGCCATCAAACACACCACCCGCTCCGCGCGGGCCATCGTGCGGGGCCTGCACTACCGCCTCGACATCAACTCCCTGCACCGCGACGAAACCGCCACCGAACTCAAACTCAACGAGATCGGCCGGATCCGCATCCGCACCACCGTTCCGCTGCTCGTCGACGACTACCACCGCAACCGCACGACGGGAGGCTTCGTGATCATCGACGAGGCCACCAACCGCACGGTGGGCGCGGGCATGGTCGTGCAGCGCGACTGACGTCGCGCCGCGAAGAGGATCGGGGGTCGGCGTTCGCCGGCCCCCGATCGTCGTGTGCGCCGCCGGGGCCGTCGGGCACGCCGCCGGCATGGGCAAGCGCGCCGGCGGTATCGTCGGGCGCGCCGCCACGATCGTCGAGCGCGCAGCGGCCAGCTAGGCCCCGCGCCCCGGCGGGTCGACCCGGGCCGCCCAGCGGCGCAGCAGGTCGATGCCCTCGTCGAGCTGCCCGCGCTCGGTCAGCAGCGTGATCAGCAGCGGCAGGGACCGCCGGTTGCCCTGCTCGACGGAGCGGCGCAGCAGGTCGATCGCCTCGTCCGGGCGGCCACCCGCGGCCAGCAGGGCCGCCAACTCGTCGTGCGCCCCGGGATCGCCGAGGTCGGCGGCCACGCGCCAGTAGCGTTCGGCCTCCTCCGCCTGGCCCCGCTCGGCCAGCAGCGCCGCCAACCGGGCGGCGGCGTGCCCGTCGCCGTGGTCGGCGCGCAGCCGCAGCTCGTCGGTGTGCCCCCGGTCGGCCAGCAGGTCGACCAGGACGCTGCCCGCCCCCCGCGCCCCAGAGGCCCCCGAGTCGGCGAGGTCGCGCAGGTAGCCGGTCGGGTCGGGCACCGGCGTCAGCCCGGTCGCCTCCGACCCGAAGAACCGGCTGCCGCCGAACTCCAGGCGCAGCCGGTCGTCGAGGTCGTCGGCCAGGGCGATCATTCCGCGTACGGCCAGCAGCAGGTGGGTGGGGACGAAGTCCTGCCCGAAGACGGGAATGGAGGCCCAGACCGTGCCGCCGGTGCAGTAGACCCGGCCGACGACCAGCCCGTTGGTCAGGTCGGAGAGGCGCTGGTAGAGCGTCTCGGTCGGCTCGACGCCGGTGAGCAGCGGCGAGAAGACGTCCACCAGGGGCGGGTCGTCCTGGACGCGTACGAAGATCATGGCGGAGCCGGCGCGGATGCCCACGTCGCCGTCGGCGTCGACCCGCAGCTGGTCGGCGGTCACGCCCAGGACGGCGGCCAGGATCCCCTTCACCCGCTCGGTCAGCTTGCCGCCCTCGGCGGGCGCGTCCCCGAACGCGGACGGCGGCGGGCGGCGCGGGCCGGCGACCGGCCGCGCGGCCAGCGCGGCGGCCAACCTGGTGCGCCCGGGAACGGGCGCGGCGGTCGTGGTTGTCGCCGGGCGGGCGGCCAGCGCGGCGACCCACCGCTGCCACCGGCTGTCACGCGCCGTCATCGTGGTCACCGTCCGGTGTGTCGGCGGGCGGTTCGGCCGGCGGTTCCACCCGGACCTGGTCGAACATCTTGGCGATCACCAGCGGCGCGGCCACCCCGAAGGTGAAGCTGGCGAACGCCGTGTCGGCCAGGCCACCCGCGCCCGCCGCGGCGGCCAGGCCGGTGCCCGCCGCCGCCCGCAGCAGGACGGCGAAGACGACGATCGGCCGGTCCCGCCGGTCCCGCCACGGCCACTGCCACCGGCCCCCGGACTCGCTGGTCGGGCGCATCATGGCGGAGAGATTCAGTGCCTCCGCGACGGCGCTGCCGACCATTCCCCACATCGCGGCCATCCATAGAGACACGTCCCAACCCTAGCGATCGAGGGAGCCGCCACCGGCACCGCCCCACGAGTGGGTGGCGACGCCACTGCCCACGGTAGCCGGGTGCCACAACGGACGGTCCGGCCCGGACCGTCCGTTGTGGTGGCCGCTGCGAAAGCGCGGTCAGGAGGCCGCCGGCACGGTCAGCAGGTAGTCGTCGGCGTCGGCGCTCCACCGCAGGTCGACGATCCCGCTGGTCGCGGCGGCCTTGCAGAACTGGAGGAAGCTGCGGTAGCCGAGCTTCTTCTCGCTGAAGTCCGGGCGCGCCCGGCGCAGCTGGTTCTTCAGCCCCGACAGGGCGACGTCGCCCTCGCCGCGAGCCAGGTCGGCGACGACGGACCGGAGCAGCCCGAAGGCCACCTCCCGGTCGCCGTGCTCGGGCAGGGACACCTCGGGGTCGCCCTTCGCCGGCCCCTCGGCCAGCTCGATCACCGTCCGGCCGGCGAGGTGCCGCAGCAGTTCGCCGAAGGTGCGGAAGCCGTAGTCGGACTCGCTGAACGTCGGGTCCTTGCGCAACAGGGTGCGCTTGAGCGTCGAGGCGGTGACCTCCCCGCTGGAGCTGCCCTGCAGGCCGGCCACGGTCTGGGCCACCAGCACGCTGAGCGTGTCGACGTCGCGGGCCGGCTCCGCGCCCACCGGCTGCGCCTCGGGCTCCGCCGCCTCCACCGGCTCCGCCTGCTCGACCTGCCCGGCCTGCTCGGGCTCCGGGCTGGGCAGCCGGGCGGGCCGGCCGCGCCGCGCCCGCGCCGGCGGGACGTCGACGCCCTCGAGGCGGTCGTAATAGAGGAACTCGTCGCACGCCGGCGGCAGCAGCGCCGAGGTGGACTTCTCCACGCCCACGCCGATGACCCGCTTGTTGAGCTCCCGCAGCTTGTGCACCAGCGGCGTGAAGTCGCTGTCGCCGGTGCAGATCACGAACGTCGAGACGTACGCGCGCTCGAAGGCCAGCTCCACGGCGTCGACGGCCATCTTGATGTCGGCGGCGTTCTTGCGCGAGGCGCCCATGCGCTGGGGCATCTCGATCAGCTCGACGTGGGAGCGGGTGAGCATCCGCCGGTCCTCGTCGAAGTAGGACCAGTCGGCGTAGGCCCGGCGCACCACCACCCGCCCCCGCTCGGCGAGGGCGTCGGCGAGGGGACGCAGGTCGAAGACCATGCCGCCGAGGTGCTCGCGCGCCCCCAGCGCGAGGTTCTCGTAGTCGAGGAACAGGGCGATGCGGTCTTCGTGATCCACGGACGCCAGCGTACGCCCGGCGCCGGCCACCTGCGGCTTACGCGCCGCGCGGCGGCCCGACTGTCGGGGGTGGCGGCTAGCGTGCCGGGCATGGACCTCATCCTGATCCCGGGCTTCTGGCTCGACGGCTCGTCGTGGCGCGGGGTCGCGCCGGCCCTCGAACGGGCGGGCCACCGCGTGCGGGCGCTCACCCTGCCCGGCCTCGACCCGGCCGACGCCGACCGCGCCGGCATCCGGTTGCGCGACCACGTCGCCGCGGTGGTGGCCGCCGTCGACCACGCCGACGGGCCGGTCGTGCTCGTCGGGCACTCCGGCGGCGGGGCGATCGCGCACGCCGCCGCCGACGCGCGGCCCGACCGGGTCGCCCGGGTCGTATACGTGGACGCCGGGCCGCTCGGCGACGGTCACCCCATCAACGACCAGTTACCGGTGGTCGACGGCGTGATCCCGCTGCCCGACTGGTCCGCGTTCGGCGAGGAGGACCTGCGCGACCTCGACGACGAGCTGCGGGCGGCGTTCCGGGCCAGGGCGGTGCCCCAGCCCGCGGCGGTCGCCCGCGACCCGCAGGTGCTCACCGACGCGCGCCGCTACGACGTGCCCGCAACGATCATCGCCTGCGAATACCCGGCCGCCCAGCTGCGGGAGTGGATCGACCAGGGGCACCCGTACGTGGCCGAGCTGGCCGCCGTGCGCGACGTCGAGTACGTCGACCTGCCCACCGGCCACTGGCCGCAGTTCACGAAGCCGGCGGAGCTGGCGCAGGCGATCCTCGCGGCGGTCGACCGCCGTTGAGACGTCGGCCGGGCTGCGGGGCGGCGGCGGGCACGGCGCGCCGCGGCTGCGCCCGGGGCGGGGCCGGGACTATGCAGGGCGGGGGCCGGGGCTACGCCGGGGCGGGGGCCGGGCGGATGACGGTGAACACCGCGCCCGCCGGGTCGGCGAGCGCGGCGACCCGACCGGTCGCGACGTCCCGGGGCGGCACCAGCAGCCGCCCGCCCAGCCCCTGCGCCCGCCCGGCCACGTCGTCGGGGTCGGCGACGGCGAAGTAGACCATCCAGCCGGTCGGCAGCAGGCCCGCCAGCGGCGGGGGCAGCGCCAGCCGGCCCGCCACGGGCCGCCCGGCGGCCAGCAGCAGGGCGTACGAGTCGTCGGGGGCGCCCGGCGGCGTGCTCGCCCGCAGCCCCAGGGCGTCGGCGTGGAACCGGTCGGCGTCGGCGGGGGCGGTCGTCATGTACTCGTACCAGCTCGGGCGGCCGGGGCCGGGGGCGACGAGGTCGGTGCCGGCGCGCAGCCGGAAGGACCCGCCGAGCGGGTCGTGCACGTCGTCGCCGTCGAGGCGCGCCCCGGCCCGGCCGGCGGCGGCCCGGACGGCCTCGACGTCGCCGGCGGCGAGGACCGTCCACCAGCGGCCCGGGGCGGCAGCCTGCTCCAGCTCGGCGGCGGGTGTCCCCCCGGCGTACGCGGCGGTCGCCCCGGCCCGTGCGGGGTGCGGGCCGGCCGGCGCGGCGTACGTCCAGCCGAGCAGGTCGGCGTAGAAGGCGCGGGCGGCGTCGGGGTCGGGGGTGGCGAGCGTGACGCCGCCGGGCAGCGCCGGTGCGGGGGATGCGTTCACCTGGGTCTCCGGTGGGGGCGGCGGGTCGGGGCGGGCCGGGGCGGCGGTCAGTGGTCGGGGCGGCGGAGCGGAGCGTCCAGGGCGACGGGACCGTCGTCGGGCACCCGGTTGAGCAGGACGTCCAGCGGGATGGGACGGCCCAGGTGGAAGCCCTGGCCGGCGTCGACGCCCAGCCGGCGCAGGGCGGGCACCAGCGCGTCGCGGTCGACCGACTCGGCGACGGTGCGCATGCCCAGCCCGTGCGCGGCGCGCACGACCGCGTCGATGAGCACCGGGTCGGCGCCGCCCCGGTCGGCCTGCCGGACGAAGTCCCCGGCGATCTTGACAGTGCTGAACGGCAGGTGCTTGAGGTAGGCGAACGAGCCGAAGCCGGCCCCGAAGTCGTCCAGGCTCAGCCGGCAGCCGGCGTCGCGCAGCGTGCCGGCGAGGTTGCGCACGGCGGCGACGTTGGTGATCGCCGCCGTCTCGGTGACCTCCAGGCCCAGCCGGCGGGCCTCGACGCCGGCCGCGCGCAGCCGCCCCACCACCCAGTCGCCGAAGCCGGGCGACTCCAGCGACCGGGCGGAGATGTTCACGTCGAAGCGGGTCCCGGCCGCCGCGGCCGCCGGGTCGGCCAGCGCCGCCGTGGCGGTGGCCACCACCCACCGGTCCAGCTCCCCGATGAGGTCGTCGCGCTCCACGGTGGGCAGGAAGTCGGCCGGCGCCAGCTCCGGCTCCCGGCCGTCGCGCAGCCGGATCAGCAGCTCGTGGCTGACCACCTCGCCGGTCAGCAGGTCGATGATGGGCTGGGCGTCGAGGCGCATCCGGCGCTCGTCGAGGGCGCTGCGGACCCGGGCGACCACGTTGACCCGCTGCACGGCGTGTCGGTACTGCTCGGGCAGGTAGAGCCGGGCCCGGTTGCGCCCGGCGTTCTTCGCCTCGTAGAGCGCGAGGTCGGCGTGGGCGAGCGCCACGTCGCGGGTGTCGCCGGGGGTCAGCGACGCGGCCCCGATGCTCAGGGTGACCCGCAGGCCGGCGTCGACCAGCGGCACGGGGCTGCGCACCGCGGCGTTGCACAGGCCCTCGGCGACGGCGAGGGCCCCGCCGGCAGTGGCCTCGGGCAGCACGACCGCGAACTCGTCGCCGCCGAGGCGGCCCAGGACGGTGCCCGCCGGCAGGTGCCGGACGAACAGGCGGGCCAGCACGCGCAGCACGTCGTCGCCCACGGCGTGCCCGTGCACGTCGTTGATGTCCTTGAAGTTGTCGATGTCGATCAGCAGCAGGGCGCCCGAGCGCCCGCCGCCGGAGGCGAGCAGGTCGTCGAGGCGCGCGAGCAGGGTGCGGCGGTTCGGCAGGTCGGTCAGGGGGTCGCGCTCGGCCAGCCGGGTCAGCTCGTCCTGGGCCCGCCGCATGGCCGTGATGTCGTGGGCGGTGCCCAGGACGCGCTCCGGAGCGCCGGAGTCGTCGGTGAAGACCTCGCCGTAGCACTCGAAGACGCGGACCGTCGCGCGGTCGGGAAGGTACATGCGGTGGGTGTAGGAGAAGGGCGCCGCGTTGGCCAGCGCCGTCTCCAGGGTCCGCTCGATGAGGCCGATGTCGTCGGGGTGCACCAGCTCGCGGTAGGACGGGTAGTCCAGGGTGGTGCCCGGCGGCAGGCCGAACATCTGCAACAGCACGTCGGACCAGACGACCTCGCCGGTCGCCACGGTCCACTCCCAGGTGCCGACCTTGGCCAGCTGCTCGATGCGGGCCAGTCGCCACCGGTGGTTGCGGCCCCGCTCGCGTTCGCGGCGCTCGGCGCTGACGTCGCGTACCTCGTACACGCGCAGGGTTTGCCCGTCGGAGTCGACGCCGTGGCAGCACACCTGCAACCACCGGGTGGCGTGCTCGGCGGCCGGCCAGGGGACCTCGACGGCCGGGCCGCCCGGCTCCACCCGCGCCAGCGGCAGCTCGTCCGGCCGGACCCCGAGCCGGCCGGCGGCCACGTTGGACCAGAGGCAGCGACCGTCGGGGGCGAGCACCAGCAGGGCGGTGCAGGAGGCGTCGGCCGCGACCGCCGCAAGAGTCATCACCTGGCGGGCACCCCATCCCTCTCCCCAGGCACGGATCGCACGGGGACGCCCTCGCACGAGGGGCCCCGACGCATGGTCATCCGGCCGCGACGCGGAGTCTACCCACGGTCGTGGCCGCCGCGCGTCCCGCGCGCCGCGCGCCCTGGTCCGTCCGGCGCGGCCAGGTAGTCGGCGAGGTCGCGGCGCGGCCGGTAGCCCTGGGCGATGGCCCGGCCGAGGTCGAGCACCATGTCGCGGGCGAGCTGGTCGACGGCGTACCGGGTCAGCAGCGGCGGGCGGCGGGTGAGCCCCGACCAGGCGGTCGACGCCGACGCGGCGGCGCGGGCGAGACCGGCCGGCACGTGCGCCAGCCGCGCCGCATCGCCGGCCGCGGCGAGGACCGCGCGCAGCACGGCGTCGCGCGAGTACGGCCGGGCGTCGGCGATGTTGTAGGCCCCGGCCGGCCAGGCGGGGGCGGCCAGGCAGGCGTCGGCCAGGTTCTCCACGGCGGTGAGGCTGAGCCGCACGTCGGGGCCGGGCACCGGCAGCCATCCGCCCCGGCGGGCCTGCAGCAGCCGGGGCAGCAGGTGCGGGTCGTCGGGGCCGTAGACCGCCCGGGGGCGCAGCACGACGGCACCGGCGGCGAGGGCGAGGCGCTCGCCGGCGGCCTTGGTGCGCCCGTACGCGGAGAGCTGCCCGTCGGTCGGGTGGTCCTCGGTGACCAGGGCCGCGCCCTGCGGCCGGTAGACGCTGGCGCTGCTCACCCAGACCAGTGGGCGACCTGCGGCGGCGTCGAGCACCCGGGCCGCCCCGTCGACGTTGACGGCCCGGTAGGCGCGTTCGGCGGCCCGGCCGGGCGGCGGGTCACCGACCGCCGCGGCGAGGTGGACGACGACGTCGGCGCCGGCGAGGTCGGGGGCGGTGCGCGCGGCGTCCCACGGGACGTGCCTTCCGACGGGGCCGGGGCGGCGGCCGAGGCAGCGCACCCGGGCGCCGGCCGCCAGCGCGGCCCGGGCCACGGCGGCGCCGCAGAAGCCGCTCGCCCCGGTCACCGCCACCTCGGCACCGTGGAGGTCCGCCCGCGGGCCCTGGGTACCCGCCGAACTCACGTGCCGGCCCTGATCACCAGGCGCGCCCAGCCGGGCAGCGCGGCGCGGCCGTCGGCGCGGGCCCGCGCCACGACCGGCCGGTGCGGGGCGAGCGCGGCGAGGGTGTCGGCGAGCTGCGCGCGGGCCAGCCGGGCCCCCGGGCAGGAGTGCGGGCCGGCGCCGAAGACGAGCCGCGCGATCCGGGGCGGGGCCGGGGCGGCCGGGTCGGGTCCGGCGCGGTGCGCCCCGGCGGCGTGCCGGGCGACCAGCAGCAGCCGGTCCCCGGCCCGGACGGGGCAGCCGGCTGCGGTGCCCGCCGCTGCGGCGGCCCTGGGCAGCAGCGGGCTCGGCGCGGTGACCCGCAGCAGCTCGTCGACCAGGGTGTCCCGGCGGGCCGGGTCGGCGGCGGCGTCCCACAGCCGGTCGTCGGCGCACCAGGCGACCGCCCGGGGCAGGCCGGAGACGGTGGTGTTGACGGCGGCGACGGCGAGCATGCCGGCCAGGCCGGCGGTCTCCGGCGGCACGCCGAGCAGGTCGGTCAGGTCGGCCACGGCGCGGCGGGCGGCGCGGGCCCGGCCGGGCGGGTGCGGGCCCGGTAGCTGCGCGGCGGCGGCCGTGGCGGCGGCGCGGCGGGCGGCGGCGGCCAGGGCGGTGGGGTCGGCGTCGACGCCCAGCAGCGCCGCCGCGGTGACGCCGGCCAGTTCGGCGGCGACCGGCACCAGGTCCACCGGTTCCCCGGCGGCGAGCGGGGCGAGTCGCCGCCGCAGCACCGCCGTCCAGACCGGGCGCAGCTTGGCCACCCCGGCGGGCCCCAGCCCGTCGTGCAGGGCGCGGCGCAGCCGGCGGTGCTCGGGGCCCTCCTGGTCGAACAGGAGCCCGTCGGCGCCGAGCCGGTGGGCGGTCCCGCCGACGGTGCCGGCGGCGGCCCGGTCCAGGGGCAGCCGGGTCAGCGCGTCGAGGTACGCCTGCGGGTCGTGCACGAGCACGGTGCGGCCCAGCCGCAGCGCCGGCCGGTGCCGGGTGGCGACGAGCAGCGTGAACAGCAGCGGGTAGCGCCGCAGGTAGACGCGGCGGTCGCGGCGGCGGCCCCGGCCGGACCGGCCGGCCCCGGCGGGGGCCGCGTCGACAGGGGCCGCGGCGGCGGGGCGTTCAGCCACGGCCGCCCCGCCGGGGGCTCGGGACGGGCCGGCCCGTCGCGGCGGCGGCCAGGGCTGCCGTGGCGGCCCGGTCGGGCTTGCGGGACCGTCCGCTCGTCGGCACCGGTGCGATGAGCAGCGCGTCGGGGCGGGCGGCGCCCATCCGCGCCAGGACCGGGTCGAGGGCCCCGCGCAGCCGGCCGGGGTCGGTGCCGGGCTCGGGTTCGACGACGGCCACGAGCCGTTCGTCGCCGTCGCCCGCGGGCACGCCGACCAGGACCGCCAGGTTGACCCCGGGCACGTGCAGGGCCGGCTCGTACAGGCCGGGGTAGATGTTCTCCGCGCCGCGCAGGATCATGTCCTTGCTGCGGCCGGCGAGGACGATGCGGTCGCCGTCGAGCCGGGCGACGTCGCCGGTGTCGACCAGCTCGTGCGGCTCCTCGCCGAGATAGCGGTGCGCCTGCCCCGGCCCGGTGAGCAGCAGCCGCCCGTCGGGCCCGACCCGGGCGTCCACCCCGGGCAGCGGCGCGCCGACGAGGTCGCCGTCGCCGGTGAAGGCGGCCTTCTCGGTCGCCTCGACGGCGGCGGCCGGGAAGAGCTCGGTGAGGGCGTACACCCCCCATGCCTGCTCGGCGCCGGCCCGCCGGGCCCGGTCGAGCAGGGTGGCGCTGACCGGCGCGGAGCCGCTGTAGAACCGGCCGGACAGCCGGGGCCGCTGCGCCAGCAGGGCGCGCAGCTGCGGCGGGGTGAGGTAGCTGGCCTGCGGGCGCAGCCGGGCCACCTGCCGGGCCAGGACCCGGGGCGAGCGCGCCGGCAGGGCCACCGGCGCGCCACTGGCCAGGGCCGGGACGAGGACGAAGAACGTGCCGCCGAGCACCGGCGCACCCGCGCGCGGCCGGACCAGGTCGGCGACGGCGCGCATTCCGGCGTCCAGGCCGGCGCGGCGGTGCACGACCGCCCGGGGGCGGCTGGTCGTGCCCGAGGTGAAGATGATCACCGCGTCGTCGTCGGGTCCGCCCCGGTCGGGGGCCGGGCCGGAGCGGGGGCGCAGCGCCGGGGCGCAGCCGGGCAGCCGGCGGCCGACGGTACGCACCGGCCCCAGCTCGGCCAGCCGGGGCAGGGCCAGCCGGGCCCGGTCGGCCAGCGGGCGCGCCCACCCCGCGACGGCCTGCGCCGCCGCGTCGGCGACGACCAGGGCCGGGCGGGCCAGGGCCAGGCGCGCGGTCAGCACGTCCGGGCCGGCGCTGGGGTCGAGCACCGCCACCCGCAGCCCGAGCCGGTGCGCGGCGAGCAGCACCGACAGGGCCAGGGGGCCGGGGCGCACCGCCACCCCGAGGGTGTCCCCGGCGGCGAGGCCGTGGTGGTGCAGGGCGGCGGCGTACCCGTCGGCGAGGTCGGCCAGCTCGCCCCGGGTGGCCCGGGTGCGGGTGCGGCCGGTGGGGCCGGCGGCGAGCACGGCGGGCCGGTCGGGGTGGCGGCGCAGCACGGCGGCCAGTTCGTTGAGCATCGTGGGACTCGTTTCCGGGCGGGGGTGCGGTCAGCGCGGGTCCGGGGAGAGCCGGCCGCTGCCCCGGTCCAGGTACCAGGCGGCGGTGCGGCGCAGCCCGTACGCCCGCAGCCGCCGGGTGGAGTTCTCCACCACCATGGTGCGCTCGTGGACGATGGCGTCGGTGTGCCGGCGTACCCGGTTGAGGAACTCCCGGTCGGTCGGGGACGGGCGGCGGGGCATGCCCCCGGCGGCGAGGTACGCCTCGGCGGTGATCGCCATGTTGTTGCCCGCGTGCATCCGGTACGGGGCCCGGTAGCCGGGGCCCCGGTGGGCGGGGCGCAGCCGGCCGAAGGTGCTGGCGACGGCGACCAGGCAGCGGAACCCGGCCCGGCCCAGCGGGCCGTGCTCGTCGCGGCGGGCCTCGATCCGGCCGCACGCCATGGCCGCCCCGCCGGTGAGGGCGCGGCGGGCGGCGGCCACCCAGCCGGGGTGGGGCAGGCAGTCGGCGTCGGTGCGGGCCAGCAGGGTGGCGCCCTGCGCGATGGCGTGCCGGAAGCCGGTGTCGACGGCCGCGCCGACGCCCCGCTGATCCTCCCGCAGCAGCCGGGTCGGCACCGGCGCGCGCACGGCGAAGCGGCGCACCTCGTCCCGGGTGCCGTCGGTGGAGCCGTTGTCGACCACGAGCAGGGTGAAGTCCCGGTCGGTCTGCGCGGCGAGGGCGGCGAGGGTGCCACCGATGCGGGCCACCTCGTTGTACGCGGGCACCACCACCCACAGGGCGGTCACGACTTCTCCCAGACCATCGTCATCAGGCTGACGCCGCCGCCGAGGCCGACGAAGAGCACCCGGTCGCCGGGGCGCAGCGTGGCGTCGACGCGGGCGAGCTGCACGCCGAGGGTGGCGCTGGCGAGGTTGCCCAGCTCGCCGACGGTGATCTCCAGCTTGTCCCGGGGTACGCCGGTGACCTCGACGAACCGGTCGAGGTAGGGCAGGGTGACCTGATGGACCAGGACCCGGGCGTAGTCGGCCCAGTCGAGGCCCGTGCGGCCCCGGACCCGGTGCAGGATGTCCGCGCCGATCTTCTCGAACACGTCGCGCAGGGCGCGCCCGTCGCCGGTGAAGTAGGTGTGTTCGTCGCCGCGGGGGTGGCGGGAGCCGCCGCCGGGGATGCCGCCGACCGTCCAGTGCTCCGACCACGTCTCGGTGTCGACGTCGACGATCCCGCCGCGCGCGACCGGCTCGACCAGGACGGCGGCCCCCGCGTCGCCGAAGGTGTAGCCGGCGAACGCGCCCCGGGCCTGGTCGAGGTCGGTGACCTGCCAGCGCATGGCCCGGGTGGGGGTCTCCCCCGTCACGACCAGCGCGCGGCGGGCCCGGCCGGCGAGGATCGCCGAGCGGGCCAGGTCGATGCCGTTGAGGAAGCTGTTGCAGGCGTTGGTGACGTCGAGGGCGTGGGCGTGGCTGCCGAGTTCGGCCTGCACGATGTGGGCCGTGGCGGGTTCGGCGACGTCCCGGGTGGCGGAGGCGAACAGCAGCAGATCCACCTCTTCGGGTTCCCGGCCGCCGGCGGCGAGCGCCTGCCGGGCGGCGCGCACGGCGAGGGTGGAGGCGTACTCGCCGTCGGCGGCCAGCCGGCGGGAGGAGATGCCGGTCATCCGTGCGAGCAGGCCGTCCGGCAGGGTCAGCCCGCTGGCCTCGGCGAGCCGCCGCTGCACCTCGGCGGTGGGGACGGCCTGCCCGGGGAGGCTGGCCCCGACGGCGGTGATGCCCACCCGCCCCCGGGCCGGGCTCAGTGGTGGTGTGGGGTCGATCATGCGTTGAGCTTGCCCAACGCTCCCGGCGAGCGGATGAGTAGGGGTGCTCATGTTCGCCCGGCGGGGTCGCGGCGCGCGCTCGCGGTCGCGCGGGGCGGCGGCGGAGCCGCCCGCGGCGACGCCACCCTGTGGCGGGAATCACGCGCCGCGGCGGCCCGGCGGGAACACCGGGCCGCCGCGCGGCGCGTCGTCCGGCCCGCTACCTGCGGAAGGGGCCGGTGATCTCGAACGTCGTGCCGGGGGCGTAGCAGTTGACGTACATGGTCCGCCGGTCGTCGGCGAAGCAGGCCCCGGCGAACTCGCCGTACGACGGCGCGGACTCGCTGCCGAGGTTCTGCCGGTTGCGGGCGAACAGGTACGGCTCGCCGTCGACGGTGGTGCCCATCAGGTAGCTGTCGCCGTCGCCGTCCTGGCAGAGCATCAGGCCGCCGGCCGGGGTCATGCAGATGTTGTCGGGCGTCTTGTACAGCTCCGCCCCCGGGTCGGTGCCGCGGAACACGACGACCAGCGTCAGCGTGTTGGTGGCGGGGACGTACCGCCACACCTGGCCCTGGTGGTCGGCCTGGGAGCCGTGCTCGCGCACCGCGAAGGAGGAGACGAAGTAGGCCGCGCCGTCGGTGCCCCACCACGCGCCCTCCAGCTTCTGGGCGTGCGTCACGCCGCCGGGGCCGTAGTCCTGCAGCCGCACGGGCGCGCTCGTGGCGAGGGGGTCCGGCACGTCGAGCCACTCGACGCCGCCGAAGACGGCCCCGGGCTCCTGAACGGTGGACAGGTCGGCCACGCCGGGCACCCGCATCACCTGGAGCCGCCCGCCGGCCCGCAGGCTGCCGTGGCCGCCGAGCGGCCGGCGGGGCAGGAACCGGTAGAAGCAGCCGAACTTCTCGCCGTAGGCGTCCTCGGTCTCGTACACCACGCCGGTGCGGGGGTCGACGCAGATGGCCTCGTGCGCAAAGCGGCCCATGGCGGTGAGCGGCGTCGGGTCCACGTTGCGGTCGGTGCGCCACGGGTCGACCTCGAAGATGAAGCCGTGGTCCTTCTCGTGGCCGCCCTCGCCCCGCCGGATCTCCGTCTCCTCGCAGGTCAGCCACGTCCCCCAGGGGGTCACCCCGCCCGCGCAGTTGGTCGAGGTGCCGCCCAGGCTGATCCGCTCGGCCACCCCGCGCGGCCCGACGACCAGCGTCGTGGTGCCGCCCACGGCGACGGGGTCGTAGGTCAGCTCGGCGGGCGCGACCACCGGCGCGGCGGCGCCCACCCGGTTCTCGTGGTTGCGGACGAGCCGGACGTCCCGGCCCGGGCCCGAGAACGCGGCCATCCCGTCGAAGCTGCTGGGCGCCACGCCGGCCGGCGCGGTGCCGCGCTCCCGGGAAAGGACCCGGTAACGGAATCCGCGGGGCAGGTCCAACAGCCCGGCCGGGTCCGCCACGAGTGGGCCGTATCCGCCGCCGTGGCCCGCGACGGCGGGGGCCGCCGTGAAGAGCGCGTCAATTGTGCCCGAGAGCGCGACACCTGCGCCCATGATTCCTGTTTGCGCGAGGAAACTTCGCCGATCGAGACCCAAGACAGCTCCTTAGTTCGAGAGGGCGAGCAATCGTAACCGTTCAATGCCAGGGCTGTCGTTGCGCGTTACCCGTACATCGTCCGTACCGGTGCCCCTATTTCTTTTTGCGGGCCCCCTGTCCCGGTGGCCGGCGGGCGTCCGGCGCGCGCCCCGCGCCGGGCGCGCGCTGCTACGGTGCGAGGCGTCGCGGACCCGGAGCCGACGGGCCGTCGCACGGGGAGGTCGGGGTCGGGATGCCGCTGCGCGTCGTCACGTACAACATCTGGGGCACCGGGACCCCCCACCGGTACTGGCACGACCGGGCAGTCCTGCGCGGGGCCCGGGCGGACAGCCCGGCCCTCGCCGAGGCCGACGAGCGCCGGGTGTGGCGGCGCCGGGCCGCGCTGTTGACCCGCGCGCTGGCCGACGCCGACGCCGACCTGGTCGCCCTCCAGGAGGTGCCCGCGCCGGCCGGGTCGGGGGCCGGGCGGGCGCGGGAGCTGGCCGACGGGCTGCCCGGGCGGTGGGAGGTCGCGCACTCCGGTCCCGGTCCGGTGCCCGGCCTGGCGGTGCTGAGCCGCGCGCCGATCGACTCGTGGCGGGTCTTCCCCGTGCCCGGCTTCGGCGGCTTCGGCGGCTTCGGCGGCCACCCGGGCGTGCTGGAGGTGTCGACGTCCGCCGTCACGGTGTGGGTGGCGCACCTGCCGGTCGGGCCCGACGAGGTGAAGGAGGCGTGCCTGCGGGGCCTGGAGGCGGCGGCCGGGGCGGCCCCGCCGGAGCGCCCGCTGCTGGTCTGCGGCGACCTGAACTGCCCGGCGGACGGCACCCTGCTGGGCCGGTTGCGCGACCGGGGCGCGCTGGTCGACGCGTGGGCTGCCGCCGGCGGCTCCCCGGCCGCGCTGACCATGCCGACGCCGGCGCCGACCTGGCGGCTCGACCACGTCCTGGTGCGCGCCGCCGACCTGGTCCGCGCGAGCCGCCCGGCCCTGCTGGGCACCGCCTGCGACGACAGCGGCCAGTATCCCTCCGACCATTTCGGGGTGGCGCTGTCGCTCGACGTGCAGCCGCCCGCGCCTGCATCGCCTGACCTCGCCTCGCATTGACCGACGACAAAGCAATGGGACCGCCGACACGCACGGGGGAAACGGTGTCAGGGGTCGCCCCCGATCGGCAACGCTGGTACGTTGACCGCGATCCACGCCGATACCCGATCGTGACACCGCCGGCCGGAAGGAGAAGGAGTTGTCTCATGGTGGCGTGTCCGTAGCCGTCATGACGCACCCGTCCCGGCGACACCTCGCGGAGGACCTCGCGCGGCGGCTGGCTCCCTACCCGGTCGAGATCGTCCTCGACCCCGAGCCCGACGGCCCGCCGCGGACGCTGCGCACCGCCAGCGCGGCGTGGGCCGCCGTCGGGCCCGGCTGCACCCACCACCTGGTGTTGCAGGACGACGCGGTGGTGTTCCCCGGTTTCCTGGAGCACGCCTTCCGGGCCGTGCAGGCCCGGCCGGACGGCGCGGTCGCCCTGCACAGCGACTGGGGGTCGCGCAACGGCGCCGCCGTCCGGATGGCCGCCCTGCTGGGCGCGCGCTGGGTCCGCGCCGTCTGCGACTACGTGCCGACCATCGCGTTGGCCCTGCCGGCCACGGCGGCCAAGGGGCTCGTGGACTACCTGGCCGGGCAGGACCCGGACGAGGCGGACGACGTCGCCGTGGCCCACTTCGCGCGGGAGGTCGGGCTGCCGGTCCACCTCGCGGTGCCGAACCTGGCGGCGCACCACGACGTGCCGAGCGTGGTCGGCAACAACGACCGGGGCCGCCGCGAGGCGTCCTGCTACGTGGGCGAGCCGCCGCCGGGATGGTCGCCCGACCCGGCGCGCACGCTCGACGGCTTCGACTGCCTGCCCTACTTCAAGCACGGCGAGCCGCGCGTCGTCATCGAGAACGACCGGCCCACCAACAACTGGAGCCCGGTGCCGCTGGAGGCCGCCGTCGACCGGTTCGGCGTCGACGTGCCGGCGCTGCGCGAGCGGTACGCCCGCGACGTGGCGGACCCGCAGCCCTGGCTGGCCGACCTCGCGGCGCGCGTGCCGGCCGACCAGCTGTGGTCGCTGTGGGTGACGGCGTGCCTGATGGGCCTGGCCCGCACGCGGGTGGAGCCGTTCCGGTCGCTGTGGGACTCGTGGGGTCGGCCGGTCGAGCCGGTGCTGCGCGAGCGGGTCCTGGCCACGCTCGCCCTCGGCGGGATGTTCCCCCGGGTGACGCACCCCGAGGTGGAGCGGCTCGGCGCGGCTCCGGCGCGGCTGGCCGCGCTGGGGTTGGCCGCCGGCGACGCCTGGGGGCGCGACTGACCGCCGGGGCCGCCCGCGCCCCTCGTCGTCCGTCAGATCGGAGCACAGCGCCATGGCCCCCACGGCCGCACTGGTCGAGGCCTCCGGCCTCGTCAAGGAGTTCCGCCGCCCGCGCAAGGCGCCGGGCCTGGCCGGCGCGCTCCGGCACCTGGTCACCCGGCGCTTCGACGTCCACCGCGCCGTCGACGGCATCGACCTGCGCGTCGACGAGGGCGAGTCCGTGGCGTACGTCGGTCCGAACGGCGCGGGCAAGTCGACCACCGTGAAGCTGTTGACGGGCATCCTGGTGCCCACCGCCGGCGAGGTGCGCGTCGCCGGGGTCGTGCCGCACCGGGACCGGGTCGCCAACGCGCGCAACGTGGGGGTGGTCTTCGGCCAGCGCACGCAGCTGTGGTGGGACCTGCCGGTGCAGGACACGTTCGAGCTGCTGCGCGACATGTACCGCATCCCGGCGGCCGACTACCGCCGGTCGATGGACCGGCTCTGCGAGGTGCTGGAGATCGGCCCGCTGCTGCCGGTGCTGGCCCGCAAGCTGTCCCTCGGGCAGCGGATGCGGGCGGACCTCGCCGCCGCGCTGCTGCACGAGCCCCGCATCGTCTACCTCGACGAGCCGACCATCGGGCTCGACGTCTCGGTCAAGGACCGGGTGCGCGCCTTCCTGCGCCAGCTCGTCGCCGACGGCACGACCGTCCTGTTGACCACGCACGACGTGGGTGACATCGAGGAGGTGTGCCGGCGCATCGTCGTCGTCGACGAGGGACGGATCCGGCACGACGGCCCGGTCGACGTCCTGCGCGACACCCTGGCGGGCCACTCGACGGTGCGCTTCCAACTGGCCGCGCCCGCGCCGCTGGAGCTGATCCGACAGCACCTGCCCGACGCCGAGGTGAGCGCCGGGGCCGGCGAGCGCGACCTGGTGGTCCGCTTCGACCGGACGCTGCGCCCGGCGGGCGCGGTCGCGGCCGCCGTGATGGGGCTGGTCGAGGTGCGGGACCTGCGCATCGACGACGAGGGGGTCGCCGACCTGATCCGCCGGCTGCACGACCGCGACTCCCCGGCCGCCCTGACCGGTGCCGGCTGATGCGGCCCTACCGGGCCATGGCGCGGATCGCCTGGCGCAACGCCCTGGCCTACCGGGTGCCGTTCCTCATGAGCCTGTCCATGCTGGTGTTCAACCTGGTGGCCATGTTCGCGCTGTGGCAGGCGCTGCTGGGCGACGGCAACTCGCTGGCCGGCTTCACCTGGCCGCAGATGAAGGCGTACCTGCTGGTGTCGTTCTTCACCAACTGCCTGGTCTCGACGTTCACCGACTTCGCGATGGCCTCCCGCATCCGCAGCGGCGCGGTGGCCGTCGACCTGGTCAAGCCGGTGGACTACCAGAAGGGCCGCTTCGCCGAGGCGCTGGGCTTCGCGCTGCTGGAGACGGCGGCGGCGGCGACCGTGTGCGCCGTGGTCCTGGTGGCCTTCGGCGGGGTGCCGCTGCCGCCGCCGGGGCGGCTCGCCCTGTTCGTGGCGAGCCTCGCCGCCGTGGTGCCGCTGAAGTTCCTCATCGTCTACATGTGCGGGCTGCTCTGCTTCTGGACGCAGAACTACCTGGGCATCAGCCTGGCCCGGGTGGCGGTCTCCGGGATCCTGTCCGGGGCCACGGTGCCGTTGGCGTTCTTCCCGGCGTGGCTGCGCCACGTCGCCGAGGTGCTGCCGTTCCAGGCCGTCACGAACACCCCCGCGATGCTGTTCCTGGGCCGCTCCCCCGGGCTGCCGGGCGCGCTGGCGGTGGCGGTGCAGCTGCTGTGGGTCGTGGCGCTGTGGTGGCTGGCCCGGCGGCTGTGGCACGTCGCGGTCCGCCGGCTCACCGTGCACGGGGGCTGAGCCGGTGCACACCCTGCGCGTCTACCGGCGCTGCCTCGGCGCGCACCTGCGGGCCACCCTGGAATACCAGGCCGACTTCTGGATCCTGGTGGTCGCCGCCGTGCTGACCCAGGGCGCCGGCCTGCTGCTCATCGCGACGATCTTCGCCCGGGTCCCCCGCATCCACGGCTGGGGGGTGTGGGAGGTCGTGTTGATCTTCGGGATGATGGTGCTCGCCCAGGGTGCCAGCGAGCTGCTCGCCGAGGGCACGTGGGGGCTGGCGGGGCTGATCAACCGCGGCGAGCTGGACCGGATGCTGCTGCGGCCGTACCCGTGCCTGTTGCAGGTGTGCAGCAGCCGGGTCGGCATGAACGCGTTCGGCAACCTGACCGTCGGCGGCGGGCTGCTCGGCACCGCGCTGGCGCACCTGGACGTGGCGTGGACGCCGGGGCGGGTGGCGCTCGCGGCGGTGCTGCTGCCGAGCGCGCTGCTGATCAAGGTGTCGCTGACGGTGGTGGCGAACTCCACGTCGTTCTGGCTGCGGGGGGCGATCAACACCTTCGCCGCCGGCCTGGACCAGCTCGGTGAGCTGACGAAGTATCCGCTGAGCATCTACTCGGTGGGGTTGCAGGCCGTGCTGGCGACCGCCCTGCCGTTCGCGTTCATCGGCTTCTTCCCGGTGTCGGCGTTCCTCGACCACGGGCGGCTGGCGTGGGTGGGCCTGCTGACGCCCCTGGTGGCGGCCTGGTGCGTGCTGCTCGCCGTCGCCGTGTTCCGCCGGGGGCTGCGCCGCTACGACAGCGCCGGGAACTGAGCCGGCCCGAGCCGACCAGCCGGCCCCGGGAGGGCCGCCGCCCGCCCGCCTCAGCCGACCGACGCCCGGGGGCCGTCGAACGCGTCGAGGGTGAGGGTGGCCTCGCCGGCCCGCGCGCGGATGGCCGCGACGGTCTCGTCGACCGTCAGGTCGCCGTTGTCCAGCCAGAGGCCGACGCCAGCCAGCTCACCGGCCATCTCGTCGGCCAGGTGCAGCCAGCCGTGCAGGACCGTCTTGTGCGGGCGGCGCTCGTCGCGTACCGCCGCGACGGCCAGGTCGGGACGGAGCATCACGAAGCCCAGCGGCGCGGGGTGCAGCAGCTCCAGGTAGTGCCGCAGCCGCTGCCGGGACGTCACCACGTAGTCGAGGGCGACCAGGAAGTCGGCGGCGAGGAAGGAGCGCGCCAGCAGGCACTGGTTGCGGACGTTGAGCAGGATCTGCCGCTCGGCCTCCTCGTCGTGCTGCGGCTGCGGCGGCCGGCTGCCGGCGACGATGAGCCGTTGCAGCGCGTCGCCCTCGACGTGCACGCCCCGGGGCACGGAGCGGGCCAGCGCGCGGGCGGTCGTCGACTTGCCGGCCCCCGGCACCCCGGTGACCATCCAGACCCGGGGCCCGGCGTCACCCCCCGGCACCGGCCATGACCTCCTCGCGCACGTCGCGCAGCAGTCGCAGGGCGCGGGTCAGGTCGCCCGGGTCGGCGGACAGGGCGGCGAGCGCCGCCTCGACGCCGCCGCGGAACCCGGCCGGGGTGGTCGGGAAGGTCGCCGCCTCCGCCACCGCACCCTTCTCGTTGACGAGGTAGCGGCCGGCGGTGGCGAAGAGCACCTGGGTGAGGCAGGCGACGGCCCGGTAGGCGCAGCCGGTGACGTACGCGACGTCGCCCCGGCCGGCGGCGGTGACCGCCGTGTCGAGGGCGAACTGCGACTCCCAGCCGAACTGCCCGACGAGCGCCTTCGCCAGCGGCTCGGGGTAGGGGTCGGTGAGCGAGCGCAGCTGCGCGAGCACGCCCTGCGGGTCGTGGAACGCGACGTTGTGGTGCAGCTCCCCGGCGTAGATGACGGTGCAGAACCCGTGCGGGTGGCCGGGCTGGTAGTGGATCTCGGGCCGCCCGGCGGCGCACGCCCGCACGACGGCGCGGACGCGGTCGACCTCCCGCAGCAGGACGTCGGTCTTCACCCCGTCGACGACGAGCCAGCCGCCGCCGTTGATCCACGGCCCCCACTCGCCGTAGTCGGTGCACCCGGCGTCGCCGCTGTCGTCGATGCGGGCGAACGCGGCGCTCAGCTCCCGGACGTCGGGCCGGCCGTCACGGTGGTAGTAGACCCCGACGTCCACGTCGGACCTGCGGTCGGCGGTGCCCCTCGCGCGCGATCCGCCGAGGGCGAGGCCCGCAATGCCGGGCAGCCCCGAGAGCGCGTCACGGATCTTGGCGAGGATCGCGTCCTGTTCGGCGTCACCCACGGGCCGCCACCCTTTCTGTACCGTCACCGGCCGCGTGTCAACGTAGCACATCCCGGGCCCGCGCCGGGCCGCCCTCAGGGGCCGGCAATAGGGGTTTCCAGCCGTTCTCGACGTGTCGTATAAGGGCGTCGCATCGGCACTGGGAAATCAATTCTGGACCGGTCGAAGACATTGACGTACGCTGCGGTCTGACGACACGGTGGCGCCGCCATGGCATCGAGCGCCATCGACGGCCACGACCGAACTACGAACCATTGCGGGGGCTCTCATGATTCGGCCTTTGCCGTGACGGATGCGCAACGCCGGGCACTCGCCGAGAAACTGCGCCGCCGGGCGGCGACGGCCGGGCGGCCGGTGCGGTCCTTCCTGCGCCGGCCGTACCCCACCGTCTTCCCGTCCACGGCGCGGCTGCGCCGCTGGCGGCACCGCGGCCACGCCCGGCTCGCCCACGGCCGCACGTTCTGGGGCGACCGGCTGCGGGTGCGGCTGCCCGACGAGATCTCCATCGCGATCCGTCGGCACGGCTTCATCGAGTACGAGCTGAGCGCCTTCCTGCTGCGCCACCTGCGCACCGGGGCGACCTTCCTCGACGTCGGCGCCCACCTCGGCTACTTCACGGTGCTGGCGGCGCGCTGCGTCGGCGAGTCCGGCCGGGTCGTGTCGTTCGAGCCCACCCCCGCGACGTACGCGCTGCTGGCGCAGAACGTGGCCGGCCTCGGCAACGTCACGGCGGTGCCGGCGGCGGTCTGGTCGTCGCCGGGGACGCTTTCGCTCACCGACCACGGCGTCGGCTACAGCCCCTACAACTCGGCCTACCGCTCCCGGCTGCCGGCGGCGGTGCGGCAGCGGGTGGCCACCACCGTGCACGAGGTCGCCGCGGTCACCCTCGACGAGTTCGTCGCGGCGCGGGCGCTGACGCCCGACGTGGTGAAGATCGACGCCGAGAGCGCCGAGAAGAACGTCCTGGAGGGCATGGGCCGCCTGCTGGGCACGGTGCGCCCGGTCGTCTCGCTGGAGGTCGGCGACCTCGACGTGCCGGGCGCGCCGCGCAGCGCCGAACTCGTCGAGTTCATGGTCGGCCACGACTACCGGGCCTACGAGCTGTCCGACGGAATACCGCGACCGCATCGACCGAGGTCATCGTATGAATACGACAACCTCGTCTTCGTCGCCGCCGAGAAAGGACACCTGTTCGATGTATGACGTCGTCGTTCGGTCCGGCACGGTCGTGGACGGCACCGGGGACGCCGCCCGGACCGGTGACGTCGCCATTTCCGACGGCCGGATCGTGGCGGTCGGCAGGGTTTCCGGCCGGGGCCGGCGCGAGATCGACGCGGACGGGTGCATCGTCACTCCCGGATTCGTCGACATCCATACGCACTTCGACGGCCAGGTGACCTGGGACCCGTTGTTGACGCCGTCCTGCTGGCACGGCGTGACCACGGTGGTGATGGGCAACTGCGGCGTCGGTTTCGCCCCGGTGACCGAGCCCAACCGGGAGTGGCTGATCGGGCTGATGGAGGGCGTCGAGGACATTCCCGGCGCGTCGCTGTCCGAGGGCATCCGGTGGGCGTGGGAGAGCTTCCCGGAATACCTGGAGGCGGTCGCCGGCCTGTCCCGGGTGATGGACGTCGGCGCCCAGGTGCCGCACGGCGCCGTCCGGGCGTACGTGATGGGCGAGCGGGGCGCCGCCAACGAGCCGGCCACGCCGGAGGACATCGCCGCGATGACGGCCATCGTCCGGGAGGCGATGCACGCCGGGGCGCTCGGGTTCTCCACCTCCCGCACGACCACCCACCTGGCGATCAGCGGCGAGCCGGTGCCCGGCACGTTCGCGGCCGAGGACGAGCTGTTCGCCCTCGGCGGGGTGCTCGGCGAGCTGGGCACCGGCGTGTTCCAGCTGGTGCCCGCCGGGGCCGGCGGCGAGCCGATGGAGGACCAGTTCCGCGAGGTCAAGTGGATGCGGCGGCTCTCGGCGCAGGTGGGCCGGCCGATCACGTTCGGCCTGTTCCAGAACGACCACGAGCCGCACCTGTGGCGGGAGATCGTCGACATGGCGCGCCGGGCCAACGAGACCGAGGGCGCGCAGCTGTACCCGCAGATCGCCGGGCGGCCGTTCAGCGTCATCGTGGGCCTGGAGAGCACCCACCCCTTCAAGCGCCGCCCCACCTACCAGGAGCAGCTGGCGCACCTGCCGCTGGCCGAGCGGGTGACCCGGATGCGCGACCCCGAGATCCGGCGACGGATCCTGGCCGAGGCCCCGGCCAGCGTCAACCCCCGGGCGCACCTCTTCCCCGAGGACTACGAGAAGTACTTCCCGTTCGGCCGGCAGCCCGACTACGAACCCGGGCGCGAGGACAGCGTCGCCGCCATCGCGGCCCGCGCCGGCCGCGACTGCGAGGAGGTCATGTACGACCTGCTCGTCGCCGGGGACGGCACGCAGACCTTCCTGCGTCCGCTGCTCGGCTACAGCGAGTTCAGCCTCGACCCGATCCACCAGATGCTCCGCGAACCGCACTGCGTGGTCGGGCTCAGCGACGCCGGCGCGCACTGCCGGCTGATCTGCGACGCGAGCACCCCGACGTCGCAGCTGACCCACTGGGCCCGGGACCGCTCACGCGGCGAACGGCTCGGGCTGGAGTTCGTCGTACACAAGCAGACCTGGCAGACGGCCGCCCTGTACGGGCTGCGCGACCGGGGGCTGCTGCGGCCCGGGTTCAAGGCCGACGTCAACGTCATCGACTTCGACAACCTCGCGCTGCGGCCCCCGCAGTTCGTGCACGACCTGCCGGCCGGCGGCGGGCGGCTGATCCAGCGGGCCGACGGGTACCGGGCCACGCTGGTCTCCGGCGAGGTGACGTTCGTCGACGGCGAGCACACCGGCGCGCGCCCCGGCCGGCTGATCCGGGGCGCCCGCGACACCGCCGGGGCGCGGCCGTGAGCCGGGCGCGGCGGCTGCGGGTGGGCCTCGTCGGGTGCGGCCAGATCGGCCGCATGTACGCCGAGCACCTGGCGGCGTCCGGCGACGTGGCGCTGACCTGCCACGACACGCGCGCCGGGCAGGCCGCGGCGCTGGCGGCGCAGGTCGACGGCGAGGCGTGCGACGACGTCGAGCGGCTCCTCGACGGCGCGGAGGCGGTGGTGGTGACCTCCTCGACGGAGAGCCACGACGCGCTGGTCGCGCTGGCGCTGGAACGCAAGCTGCCCACCTTCTGCGAGAAGCCCCTGACGCTGGACCTGCACCGGACCCGGGAGCTGGGCCTCGCCGCCGACCACGGCGGCACCCCGCTGTGGATCGGCTTCCAACGCCACTTCGACGCCGGGTTCAGCGCACTGCACGACCGGATCGCCGACGGCGACATCGGCACCGTCTACACGGTGCGGATGTTCTCCCACGACGCCGCCTGGCCGCCGCTGGAGCGCCTCGCCGCCTCCGGCAGCATCTTCCGCGACCTGATGCTGCACGACTTCGACATGGTGCGGTGGCTCACCGGCCGGGAGGTCAGCGGTGTCGCCGCGATCGGGGACGTGCTGGCCGTGCCCGAGCTGGTCGAGCTGCACGACTACGACGCGGTGGCGGCGACGCTGGGCGTCGAGGGCGGCGGGGTCGCCGTGCTCACGGCGGGGCGGCACAGCCCGCTCGGCTACGACGTCCGCATCGAGGTGCTCGGCTCGCGGGACTGCCTGACCGTGGGGCTCGACGACCGGACCCCGATGCGGCAGGTCACCGAGCACGGCCCCGACCGGCGCCCCCGCCACCGCGACTACCGCGACCGCTTCGCCGCCGCGTACCGCGCCCAGATCGACGCGTTCCTCGCCGCCGCGCGGGGCGGCGAGCCCGACCCCCGGGCGGGCACCTGGCGCGACTCGTACGCGGCGCTGGCGCTGGCCATGGCGGCGGAGCGGTCCGTGCGTACCCGGTCCTTCGAACCGCCGGTCGAGGCGACGCCGTAACGCGCGGCCTGCCGTGACGCGGCCCGGGGAGCGCACCGACGCACCGACCCGTCGGGCGGGGCGCACCGGCCCCGGCGACGTACCGCCACCTGACTGAAGGGTTGTCCCATGACCAGACGCGCACTCGTCACCGGAGCCGGCGGCTTCATCGGCGGCCACCTGGTGACGTACCTCCAGGCCCAGGGCTGGTGGGTCCGCGGCGCCGACCTGCGGCTGCCGGAGTTCCGCGCCACGACCGCCGACGACTTCGTCGTGGGCGACCTGCGCGACCCGGAGGTCTGCCGGCGGGCGTGCGACGGCGTCACCGAGGTGTACGCCCTCGCGGCGGACATGGGCGGCATGGGCTTCATCTCGAAGGACCCGGCGACGATCCTGCGCAACAACGCGCTGATCAACCTGCACACCGTCGAGGCGGCCCGGCTGGCCGGCGCGCAGCGCTACTTCCTCGCCTCGTCCGCCTGCATCTACCCCGAGTACGCGCAGACCACGCCGGACGTGCGGCCGCTGCGCGAGGACGACGCGTTCCCCGCCGGCCCGCAGGACTCCTACGGGTGGGAGAAGCTGATGGCGGAGCGGCTCTGCGTGTACTACGCCGAGCAGTACGGCCTGGACGTCCGCATCGCCCGCTACCACAACGTGTACGGCCCCTACGGCACCTGGGACGGGGGGCGGGAGAAGGCCCCCGCCGCGCTGTGCCGCAAGGTCGCCGAGGCGCCCCCCGGCGGCGAGGTGGAGATCTGGGGCGACGGCCGGCAGACCCGCTCGTTCTGCTACGTCGACGACTGCGTCGAGGGCACCTACCGGCTGATGCGCAGCGACCACGCCGAGCCGGTGAACATCGGCTCCGACCGCCTGGTGACCATCGACGAGCTGGCCGCCCTGGTGATGACGGCGGCCGGCCGCGACGACCTGCGCCTGCGGCACGTCGCCGGCCCGCAGGGGGTGCGCGGGCGCAACTCCGACAACACGCTGGTGCGCCAGGTGCTGGGCTGGACCCCCGACATCCCCCTCGAGGAGGGCCTCGCCGTCACGTACCGGTGGATCGCCGGTGAGGTCGCGGCCGCGCGGGGCGCCGCGGCGCACGCGACGCCGGCATGACGTCCCCCGGTTTCGTCCTGTTCGACCTCGACGGCACGCTCATCCGGCCCGGCGCGCCGGTGCAGCGCCTCCACATGTCCACGATGGCCGCCGCCATCGCCGACGTCTGCGGCACCGCCGAGGAGTTCCGCTACGAGGGCGGCCAGCTCTTCTACGCCGACATCGACCTGGCGGGCTTCACCGACGCCGGCACGGTGCACGCGGCGCTGCGCCACCACGGCGTCCCCGCCGGCCGGCTCCCCCGGCTCACCCGGCAGGTCATGGACGCGCTCGCCGCGCGCATCGGCGGGTCCGCGGCCGACGGGGACGCGGGCGCCGGCGACCTGCTCCCCGGCTGCCGGGCGTTGCTGGAGGCGCTGCGCGGCCACGGCTGCCCGCTGGGCATGAGCACCGGCAACGCCCGGTCGGTGGCCCGGTGGAAGATGCGCCGCACCGGCCTGGCGGACCTGCTGCGCGACGGCGGCTTCGGCGACGCCGCCCGCGACCGCGACGACGTGGTGGCCGCCGGGGTGGCCGCGCTGGGCGGCCACGGGCCCGGCGTGGTGGTCGGCGACACCGCCAAGGACGTCACGGCGGCGCACGCGTCGGGCCTGCGCTGCCTCGCCGTCACCACCGGGGCCACGCCGGCCGACGAGCTGCGCGCGGCGGGCGCGGACGCGGTCGTGGCGGACCTCGGCGGCAGCGCCGCCCTCGACGCGGTGCTGCGGCTGCTCACCCCCGTTGCATCCACAGAAGGAGTCCGATGAGCGAGACACTGCCCCGCGTCGACGTCGTGATGACGACCATCGGCGACGGCGAGGCGTTCCTGTCGGCGTACCGGACGCTGCTCGGCGCGGCCGACGCGTACCGGCGGGTGCGGATCGTCGTCATCCCCGACCGCAAGACGCCCGCCGCCCTGTTCGACAACGTCGAGCGGGCCCGCCGCGACGGCCTGCACGTCGTCTGCCCCACCGTCGCCGAGCAGGACGCCCTCCTGGCCGACCTGGGCGCCCCCACCCTCGTGCCGTACGACTCCGACAACCGGCGCAACGTCGGCTACCTGCTGTCCTGGCAGTCCGACGCCGACTTCCTCGTCTCCGTCGACGACGACAACTTCCCCATCGACGGCGACTTCCTCACCGCCCACGCGATCGTGGCCGCCGGCCCCCGGCCGGCGCGGGTCGTCACCGCCGCCTCCGGCTGGTGGAACCCGTGCGGGCAGCTCACCGTCGCACCGATGCCGGTCTACCCGCGCGGCTTCCCGTACGCGCACCGCAACCCCACCCCGACCGCCGAGCGCACCGAGACGGTCGACGTGCGGATCAACGCCGGACTGTGGCTGGGCGACCCCGACGTCGACGCGATCACCCGCATCGCCGTGCGGCCCGAGGTGACCGCCATGCCCGGGCCGGCCCTGGTCTGCGACACCGACACCTGGGCGCCGGTCAACTCGCAGAACACGGCCGTGCACCGCGACGCCATCCCCGCCTACTACTTCCCGCGCATGGGCTACCGCCACCACGGCCAGGAGATCGACCGGTACGCCGACATCTTCAGCGGCTACTTCGTGCAGGCGTGCGCGAAGCGGCTCGGGCACGCCGTGCGGTTCGGCGACCCGCTGGCCCAACACACCCGCAACGAGCACCTGCTGCTGCGGGACCTGCAACAGGAGCTCACCGCGATCGCGGTCCTGGAGGACGTGCTCGGCTGGCTGCACGACGCCAAGCTCGACGGCGACACCTACGCCGAGGCGTACGTGTCGCTGTCGTACCAGCTCCAAGACGCCGTCGAGGCGATGACCGGTCGGGTGTGGACCCACGAGCTGCGCGGCTTCGTCCACCAGATGGCCCACCTGATGCGGCAGTGGGTCGGCGTGCTCCAGCGCTGCCACGGCGGAACGCCGGCATGACCCGACGCACCGTCCTCGTCACCGGCGCGACCGGGGCGATCGGGCAGGCGGTGGCGCACGCGCTGGCCGGACCGGACGTGTCGCTGGTGCTGCACTACCACCGCGACGCCGCCGCCGCCGAGCGCCTCGCGGCCGAGTTGACGCCGCACACGGCCGGCGTCGCCACCGTACGGGCCGACGTCGGCACCGACGCGGGGGTCGCGGCCGTGCTGTCGGCGGCGCGCCGGGTCGGGCCGGTGGACGTGCTGGTCAGCAACGCGGCGGTGCTCCGCCCGGCCCCGGTGGCGCGGGTGCGCGCCGACGACTGGTCGGCCACCCTCGCGGTCAACCTGACCGCCGCGATGCTGCTCATCCGGGGCGTGCTGCCCGACATGACCGGCCGGGGACACGGCCGGATCGTGGTCACCACGTCCGTGGCGGGGCTGCGCGGCTGGCCGTTCCAGGCGGCGTACGCCAGCGCGAAGGCGGGGCTGGTGGGGCTGGTCAAGTCGGTGGCCCGGGAGACCGCCCGGTTCGGGGTCACCGCCAACGCGGTCGCACCGGGCTACGTGCCGTCGGCGATGAGCGCGCAGGGCGGCGACCCGGCCCGCGCGGCGATCCTGGCGCAGACGCCGATGGGCCGGGCCGGCACGCCCGCCGAGGTGGCCGCCGCCATCGCGTTCCTCGCCTCCCCCGGGGCCTCCTACGTCACCGGGCAGGTCCTCGCCGTCGACGGGGGGATGAGCGCGTGACGGCCCCCCGGTACGCGCTGCTCTTCCCCGGCCAGGGCGCACAGTTCCCCGGCATGGCCCAGCGCTTCCACGACGCCTCCCCCGCCGTGCGGGACCTGTTCGACCTGGCGGAGTCCCGCACCGGCCTGCCGCTGCGCGAGATCTGCTTCCGCACCGAGCGCACCGACCAGGCGCGGACGGACTGGAACCAGCCGGCGGTCTTCCTCGCCGGCCTCTCCGGCTGGTACGCCCTGGTCGAAGAGGCGGCGCGGCGCGGCGCGGAACACCCGCCGGTGTGCGTGGCCGGGCACAGCCTCGGCCACTTCACCGCCCTCGCGGCGGCCGGGGCGTTGTCCGCGACCGACGCGCTGGACCTGGTGGCCCGGCGCGGCGAGCTGATGCACCGGGCCAGCCTGGCCGCCGACGGCGCGATGGCGACCCTCATCGGGCTGTCCGAGCCGGCCGTCGCCGACCTGGTCCGCGCGGCCGGGGACAACGCCGTCTCGGTGGCGGCGGTGAACGGCCCCGACCAGGTGGTCGTCTCCGGCGCGGGCCCGGCCGTCGCCGCCGTCTCGCAGCGGGCCGTGGCGGCGGGCGCGGAACGGGTGGTGCCCCTCGCCATCGCCCTCGCCGCGCACTCGCCCCTGATGGCCCCGGCCGACGCGGGGTTCGCCCCGCTGGTGGCCGACGCCGACCTGCGGGAGCCCTGCGTCCCGGTGGTGCTGAACACGACCGGGCGGGCCAGCCGCGACGTCGCGGAGATCCGGGCCGACCTGCACCGGCACATGCTGGCCCCGGTGCGCTGGTGGCAGTGCCTGGCCACCGCCCGGGACGCGGGCGCCGACCTGCTGGTCGACGCGGGGCCCGGCCGCACGCTGAGCAAGGTGCTGCGCCGGGACCTGCCGGCCGACGCCGTGCACTCCCTCGACCATCCCCGTGGACTGGAGGCACTGCTCCCATGACCCGCAAGGTCCTCTTCTGCCCCTGGTCGGCCGGCGGCGGCGCCGGGTACACCGGCCGGGCGCTCGCCGCCGCCGCGCGGCTGCACGGGCGCTTCGAGTGCGCCTTCGGCCCGTCCGGGGTGCCCCGGATGGTCGCCGAGGGCGGCTACCGGATGATCGGGGAACCGGCGCCGGACGGCGCGCCGAAGCGGGTGCCGGCGTTCCTGCCGTTCGCCAACGTGGAACGCGTCTACGCGGTGACCGCGCGCTACTACCGCCGGTCGGTGCTGGCCGAGCACCTGCGGCGGGACCTGGCCGCCATCGACGAGTACCGGCCCGACGTCGTGGTCACCGACATGCAGCCCACGGCGGTGCTCGCCGCCCGGCTGCGGGGCCTGCCGCTGGTGTCCATCGCCGACACCGACTTCCTCAGCCCCGATCCGCTGGCGTGGATGCCGTGGAGCGCCGCCGACCCGACGACGCTGCTGCCGCACCCGAGCGCCCTGGACGCCCTCGACGCCGTCGCCACCGAACACGGGCTCGACCCGGTCGGCAGCATCCCCGAGCTGCTGTGGGGCGACCTGACGGTGGTGCCGAGCGCGCCGGAGGTGGAGCCGCCGCCGCCCGCCCCGCCCGGCCGGTCGGGGCCGGCGTACGTCGGCCCGCTGTACTGGGATCCGCCCGGCGCGCCGTACGTGCCGCGCGCCGCCGCCGGCACCCGCCGGGTGTACGTCTCCATCGGCAGCGGCGGGATGGTGGCCGACACGGCGCTGCGGGAGGTGCTGGCCGCGTGCGACCGGCCCGACCTGTCGGTGTTCCTGTCGGCCGGGTTCGCGGCCCGCGAGTGGCTGCACCGCTACCCGAACGTGGAGCTGGGCGGGTTCACGGGCATCACCGGGCCGATCGGCTGGGCGGACCTGGTGGTCAACCACGGCGGCTACTCCACGATGCTCGCCGGCCTGCTGCACGGCAAGCCGCAGGTGGTCCTGCCGTTCATGAGCGAGCAGGAGGCCAACGGCCGGCAGTTCCTCGCCGACCACGGCGCGGGCCTGGTGGCGCGGACCACCGAGGTCGAGCCCGACGGCCGGATCCGGTACGTCAACCGGCACTCGGGGGCCACCGACGATCCGGTCGTGCCGGCGGCCGACCTGGCGGCCACGATCGCAGAGGCGCTCGACGACGCCACGCTGGCGCAGCGGGCCGGCTACGCCCGCGACAGCCTCGCCCGGCTGCGCGCCGAGTCCGACCTCGCGGAGTCGTTCGCGGCGCTGCTGCGCTGAGCGGCGCGTGTCCCACCACGGCACGCCGCCGGTGCCCGACGCCGGCCCGCCCGCGCGGGTCAGCGCCAGGTGCCGGCGGCCAGCCCGCGCAGCAGCTCGGAGCGCAGCAGCTTGCCGTTGACGTTGCGGGGCAGCCGGTCGACGACGACCACCCGGGCCGGCACCTTGTACGCGGCCATCCGCCCGTGCAGGAACGCGTACAGCGCCCGGTGGTCCAGCTCGCGGGCGGCCTCGACGAACGCCACGACCTCCTGCGCACCGCCGGGCCCCGGCGCGCCGACCACCGCGCAGTCCCGCACGGCCGGGAACGCCCGCAGCGCGTCCTCGACCTCGGCGGCCGGCACCTTGTTGCCGGCGACGTTGAGCGTGCCGCCCCGGCGGCCGAGCAGGTGTAGCCGCCCGTCGGCGTCGAGCCGGCCCACGTCGCCGGTCGGCTGGGGCCCGTGCCCGGCCGGCCCGGGGGGCGGCTCGGCGGCGTGGACGCGGGTCGGCGGGCCGGCGCAGGACACGAGGACGTCTCCGGGGCCGGACGCGGGGTCGACGGTCAGCGTCACCCCGGCGACCGGACGGCCGACGGAGCCGGCGACCGACTCGGTGTCGAGGGTCAGCATGCCGTGCTCGGAGGTGCCGTAGTGCTCGCCGATGCGCCAGCCCACCGCCTCCGCCCACCGCCGGCGGTCCTCAGGCGGCAGTGGCGCGCCCGCCGAGACGCAGAGCCGGGGCCGGTGCCGGGTGGCGAGGCCGGCGGTCGAGAACCACCGGTACAGCAGCGGCACGGACAGCAGCACCGCCACCCGGTGCCCGTCGACGGCGTCGGCCACCGTGCGCGGGCCCGGCCGCTGGTCCAGCGCCACGTACGTGCCGCCGGCGACCAGCGTCGTGACGATGCCGCCGCACAGGGCGTAGCTGTGGTGCGGCGGGGTCGTGCAGGCGACCACCTCGCCGGGGGCCAGCTCCAGCGCGGCGGCGAACGCCCGCGCGTTGGCCGTCACGGCCGGCCAGGGCCGCTCCACGCACTTCGGCCAGCCCTCGCTGCCCGACGTCGACAGCCCCAGCCCGGCGGGCCCGTCCCCGGCGGGGACCTCGGGCGGCCCGTGGTGGCCCGCGGCGGCGAGCCGGTCGGCGTCCCCGGCGACGGACCCGTCGAGCCCTGCGAACTCGGCGACCGTGAGCCCCTCGACCGTGAGCCGGTCGCCGTCGCCGGTGACGAGCCGGTCGGCGCGGAACAGCGACCGGGCCCGGTCCCGCTCGTCGTCGGCGGCCCGGGCGTCGCCGACGAGCAGCGGCACGTCCGCGATCGTGGCGGCCACGACCGTCACGGCGACGTCTGCCGCGCACCGCGCGACGGTGGCGGCCCGGCCGGTCAGCCCCGCCGCGAGCCCGTCCGCCCGCCGCAGCAGCTCGGCGTACGTCAGCGTCCGGTCGCCGGCGACCACCGCCGGGCGGTGCGGGTTCCTGCCCGCCACCTCGGCGAGCGCGTCCGCGAGGGTGGCCGGGCCGCTCATCGGGCGAGCACCACGTCCCACGCCCCGGGCCGACCGGCCACGACGACCACGACCCGGCCGGCGGCCTCCCCCTCGGCGGCGGTCTCCGTGCCGGGGGCGGTGGGCGGGGCGACCGCCTCGGCGAGGGCGCACACCGGCCCGACGGCCGGCGAGGACGCCCCACCGACCCACGTCCGGGCCCGGGGGAACGCCGCGCCGAACTCGGCGCGGGCGGCCTGCTGGACGGCGACGGTCGCGCCGCACAGCCGCACGTCGGCGACGGCGGCCGGGTCGACGCCGGCTGCGTCCAGCACGTCCGGCAGCGCCCGGCCGGACGCCACGCCCCGGGCCACCGACAGCCGGTGGCGGTCACCGGCGTCCCCGGTCGCCTCCCGGCCGAGCAGCACGGCCGCCACGTCGCCGAACTGGGCGTGGTGCGGCACCCCGAGCCGGTCCAGCGCCGCGTCCGCGAACGGGGTCAGCGCCTCGTACGCGCCGACCAGCACCGTGTCGGCCTGGCCGGTGGCCAGCCGGCGCACCGCGTGCAGGAGGGCCTGCATCCCGCCGTCGCGCCCGAGCAGCGTCGTCGCGGCGCCGCCGAGCCCGTAGGCCACCGCCGCCGCCGACACCAGCGAGTGCGGCGAGTAGTAGACGAACATCTCCGGCGCGAGCCACTTCGGCCCGGCCTCGTCGAGCTGCTCGTGCATGACCTCGCCGACGCGGGCCATGCCGTAGAGGGTGCCCACCGCGACCTCGGTCTCCCGGCGGGCGGCGGCGTCCAGCCCACCGGCCGCCACGACCCGGCCGACGACGTCGGTGAACCGGTCGACCACGACGCGGGTCAGGTCGGGCTCGGCGGGCCAGCCGTCGCGCCCCCGGGCCCGGTTGCGCGCCGCCTCGTCGAGGGCGAACCGGTCGCTGCCGCCGGCCGCCAGCCGCACCGTCGTCACGGTCGCCGCGCCGACCGCCGCCGTGTGCACGCCCGCTCCCGTGCCCACCCCGGCTCCCGTGCTCACGCCCGCTCCCAGACGACCGCCGTGTTGACGCCGCCCAGGCCGCAGGAGACGGAGACGGCCGACCGGGCGTCGACAAGCTCCCGGGGCTTGGTCACGATGTCGTACTCCCTCCACTGCGGGTCGACGGGCTCGGCCGCCGTCGTCGGGGTCAGCGTCCCGTGCCGCAGCGCCAGCAGGCACGCCAGCGACTCGATGACCCCGGCCGCGCCCTGGCAGTGCCAGAGCAGACCCTTCACGCTGTTGATCGGTAGCGTCCGGACCCGGTCGCCGAAGACGTCCGCGAGCGCCCGCATCTCGGCCACGTCGCCGAGCTTGGTGCCGGGGCCGTGGGCGTTGACGAACGAGACGTCGCCCGGCGCGAGGGCCGCGGCGGCCAGCGCGCGGCGCAGCGCCAGCTCGATCCCGGCGGACTCGGGGGCCGCCATGTGGGTGGTGAAGCTGCTCGCCCCGTAGCCGGCCAGCCGGCCGAGGACGGCGTCGTCGCCGGGGGACGGCCGGCGCAGCAGGCAGGCGGCGGCGGCCTCGGACAACGCGATGCCCCGCCGCGCCTCGTGGAACGGCTGGCAGCCGTCCACGCCGAGCGTGCGCAGGGCGGCCAGGCCGTGGAACGCGGACTTCGACACCGTGTCCGCGCCGACGACGAGCGCCTCCTCGGCGTCGCCGGCGAGCAGCAGGTCGCGGGCGTACCCGAGGGCCACCGCCCCGGAGGCCGACGCGCTGCCCACGGTGACGGCCGCGCCGAGGCCGAGCTGCTCGGCGGCGCGTTCGGCGACCCACCCGGCCAGCGCCGCCCGGTCGTCGCCCGCCCCGGCGAGGGCGTGGCCGAGGGCGTTGCCGCCGGTGTCGGTGGTGCCGACGACGAGCGTGACGCCGGCCCGCCGGCCCGGGTCCAGGCCGTCGAGCGCCTCCCCGGCGGCCAGGCAGACCAGGTCGAGCAGGCGGTCCGGGGCCACCACGTCGGCGGCGGACGCGCCGGCCACCGCGCCGGCCCGGTGGCCGCGCGCAGCGTCGTACGGCATGGGCAGCCGATGCGCCCGCTCGGCCAGCAGGCCGTCCCACAGGGCCGGCACGCCGTGGCCGGTGGGCGCCACCACGCCCATCCCGACCACGTCGAGCCGGCCGCCGGTGCGGCCCTCCGGGCGGTCGGCGGCGACGGCCGCGGCGGCGAGGGACGCGACCGACGCCGCCGGGTCGAGCACGGCGTCGTCTCCGATGGTGAGGTCCCACCGCTGGTGCAGCTCGGCGGCGACGGTGATCAGGGTGACCGAGTCGACGCCGAGGACGGCCAGCGGCTCGTCGTCGCCAAGGCCGTCGACCTGCGCCGGGTCGCGGTAGCGGGCCAGCAGCTCGCGGACGCGGTGGACGACCTGCGGCCGGCCCGGTTCAGCCATGGGCGGCCGCCTCGGCGGCGCGGAAGCCGGACGCGGTCGCCTCCAGCGCGGCGTCGACGTCCTCGTCGGTCATGGCACCGCAGACGTACCAGTGGTGGTTGGGGTGCAGCAGCAGGCCCCGCCGGGTCGTCTCGGTGTAGAACGCGTCGTGCGCCCGGCCGCGCGCCGCCTCGTCGGGGTCGGTGAACCGCAGGAACGGCATCTGCGGCACCCCCAGCACCCGGCCGGGCAGGCCGTGCTCGGCGAACTGCTTGGCCAGCCCCGCCTGGAGCCGCTCGCCGAGGCGCTCGACGTGCGTGAGGATCGCACCGTCGCGCAGCTGGCTGATGGTGGCCACCGCCGCCGCCATCTCGGCGCCGTTGACGTGGAACGTCGAGCTGATGTGCACCTCGCCGACGGCCCGCATCACCTCCTCGCGGCCCACCAGGGCGGAGATCGGGTAGCCGTTGGCCATGGCCTTGCTGAACGTCACCAGGTCGGCCTGGACGCCGTAGCGCTCCTGCGCGCCGCCGGGGGCCATCCGGAAGCCGGAGCGCATCTCGTCCAGGACGAACAGCGCGCCGTGCTCGTGGGCCAGCTCCGCCGCGCCGGCCAGGAAGCCGGGGGCCGGCGGGTCCACCTCGAAGGGCATCATCAGCAGGCAGGCGACCTCGCCGGGGTGGCGCTCGAACGCGGCCCGCAGGCTGTCCAGGTCGTTGTAGTCGAAGCTGTCCACCACGGCCTGGGCCTCGGTGGGCACCCCGCCGGGGCGGGTGGCGCACCAGTCGTGCCAGCCGTTGTAGCCCCAGCGGATCACCCGCGTCCGCCCGGTGTGCACGCGGCTGAGCCGGACGGCGGCGCTGGTGGCGTCGGAGCCGGTCTTGAGCAGGAAGACCTTCTCGGCGTGCGGGATCACCGCCGTCAGCAGCTCCGCCAGCTCCACCTGGACCCGCTTGCGCAGCGTGATGGCGAAGCCGTCGCGGATCTCCCGCAGGACCGCCTCGGTGACCACCGGGTCGGCGTGCCCGAGGATGATCGTGCCGTAGGCGAGGATCAGGTCGAGGTAGCGGTTGCCGTCGACGTCCCAGATGTGCGCGCCGCTGGCGCGCTCGCCGTACAGCGGGTACGCCCCGTCGACGAGGCGGTCGCGGGCCAGGACGTAGCCCTCGTAGGCGAGGGTGGCGTCGACCGCCACGGCGCGCCGCCGCAGCGCCTGGGACTCGCTCAGGTCGAGTGGGCCTTCTCCGGTCATCGGTTCCTCTCCTCGTCGCGGTGCTGGTCGGCGGGCGCGACCCGGTCGGCGTAGCACCACGCCTGGTTGCGCACGATCCGCCGCCAGACGCCCTCGTCGTCGCCGGTGGCATCGGGGTCCGGCGTCGGCAGGTCGAGCTGGCGGTGCAGCTCGTCGCCGAGCCGGGCCAGCGTCGCCTCGCACGCCTCGAAGACGGCGAGCACCGGGGCGTACACGGAGGTGTCGTCGGCCTGCGCGCCCGCCCAGCGGTGCGCGCCGATGAGGGTCCGGCCGAGCTTCTGCGCCGCGCGGGACGCGGCGAGCAGCTCGGTGGCCAGCGCCGGATACGCCTGCTCGACGGCCAGCGCGGTGAGGAACAGCGACGGCTGGACCGCGCCGAGCACGACCACGTGCAGGGCCCGGGCGGCGGGCCCGGTGAGGCCGTCGCGCCGCCAGCGCCGGGCGACGGCGCGCAGCGCCGGCAGGTCCTCGGCCAGCGCCACGGCGGTCGGCTCCAGCAGCGTGGCGCGCAGCGCGGCGGCGTCGTCGTGGGGCGGGGTGAAGTGCGCGGTGGCGAACCGGCAGCAGCCCCGGACCACGTCGGGGGTGACCGGGATCCGGCGGCGGTACCCGTCGGCCGGCGGCGCGTCGGTGTCCAGCACCTCCAGCACCTCGCCGTCGTACGCCACGGCGAGCACCATGTGGTCGAGGAAGTGCGCGACCCCCTCGAACTCGTCGCCGGGCCAGTAGTAGCGGTCCGGCATCAGCACGCACGGGGTGCCCGCGGCGACCAGCGCGGTGAACTCGTCCCAGTGCTCGTGGCCGTCGACCGCGTTGCGCCAGTCCAGCCGGCCGTGCCGGAACCAGGAGGACTTGCGCCGGTCGCCGCGCAGGTCCAGCGGCACGGCGAGGGCCTGGGCGATCTCCCGGTTGTCGAAGCCCTCGGCCCGCAGCGCCGACTCGACGCAGCGCAGCAGGCAGCTCAGCCCGTCCAGGGGGCCGTCGTCCCAGCCCAGCGACAGCCCCGGGTCCATGACCGGGGGGCGGCGGGTCCGCGTCGCGCCCTCAGCCATTGATCCGCGCGTCGATCGCCTTGGCCAGGTCGCCCACCGTGACGTACCGGCTCAGCTCGAAGTCCTCGTCGGCGAAGTCGGCGTCGTGCTGGCGCTCGAAGTGCGACATCAGGTACGCCATGTCGATCGAGTCGACCGCCAGGTCGAGCAGCCGGTCGTCGGGGCCGATCGAGTCGACCGGGTTGCCCTGGCGGCGCAGCAGCAGCGCGACGAGCTGGTCGAGGGTGCTGTCGGCGTCGGTCATCTCAGTTCTCCTTGATCGATTCGCTGACCGGGATGCCCACGTGGCGGCCGGGCACGGCGGAGATCGCCAGCATCCGGTCGCCGACGGCGATGGCGGTGCAGTTGGTCACCGCGCCGGCCGCGTCGAACAGCCGCACGTGCCAGTCGTCCTGCACGATGGTGTTGATCGTCGAGTCGCCGATGCGGCACTCGATCAGGCGCAGCGGACGCATCTCGGTCTTGATCCGGCCGACCAGGACGGGACGGGCGCGCCCGGCGGTGTTCACGGCGAGGACCTGCTCGCCGGCGCTGAGGTCGGTGATGTACGCGGTGCGCCCGGCCGGCGTCCACACGTAGGAGTGCACCGCGCCGGCGTTGACCCGGAAGGGCCGCAGGTTCATGTACGGCAGGTAGTGCACCTCGGCGCAGACCAGCAGCCCGCCCGAGGAGGTCGAGCCGACCAGGATCCCCTCGTCGGGCTCGAACAGGTCGGTCGTGTCCACGCAGCCGCGCATGCCCATGCCGATGGACCGCACCGCCGTCACCTCGGCCTCGACCAGGTCGAGCTGCTCCGTGCGCCGCTCCAGCAGCTCCCGGGCCAGCCGCACCACCTCCCCGGGGGTGGAGACGCGCAGCAGCATCGCGTCCGGGCCGTGCTGGAGCACCCCGCGGGTGACCAGAGCGTCCACGGAGTTGTGCACGCGCTTGACGACCGTGGTGCGCTGCGACTGGGCCTCGGCGACGATCAGCTCCAGCGGGATGTTCGTCTCGTCGGCGAAGCTGACCAGCAGCACGTCGACGTGGCCGAGGGCCGCCACGGCCTCCTGCATCGTCTCGGCGTCGGTGACGTCGATCCAGCGCCCCCGCCGCCAGCGGCCCCCGTGCGGCACGGCGGCGAGGGTGGCGTGGTCGGCGGCGATGACGGTCAGCGACCGGGCCGGGTCGAGCTTGTCGAGCTGGGCCGGCTCGGTGACGAGCACCGCCACCTCGACCCGGTCGGGCAGGGCGGTGTCGGGCACCGCGTCCGGCGGGACCATGACGCCCCGCACGGGCGCCTGGACGACCGCCGCCACCATGTCGGGCAGGCCCTCGCGCAGGTGCGACAGGTCGCACCAGAGCGGGATCAACGCGTCACTGTCGGACACGGTCGTGCCTCCTTCGTCGGGGTCAGCCGGGGTTGTTGGCGTGCACCAGCGCGTGCAGGTCCGCGAGGGCCGCCTCGGGCGCGGCGTGCTGCTGCACCTTGCGCCCGATGCAGACGCCCGCCGCGCCCGCCGACAGGGCGTCCTTGACGTCGAGCAGGACGTCCTCCCAGGAGTCGGACGGCTCGCCGCCGGCCATCACGACCGGGGCGAAGCAGCCGTCGACGACCGTGGCGAACGAGTCGGCGGAGCCGGTGTAGGGGACCTTGACGATGTCGCTGCCCAGCTCGGCCGCGGCGCGGGCGGCGTGGGCGATCTTCTCCGGAGCGGCGGTGGGGTCGACGCCGGCGACGTACACCATCGCCAGCAGTGGCATGCCCCACTGGGCGCACGCGCCGGCGAGTTGCGCGAGGTCGTGCAGCATGTCGGTCTCCTCGGGCACGCCGAAGGTGACCTGCGCCGACACGGCGTCGGCGCCCACCCGGACGGCCTCGACGACGTCGCCGGTGAGCGTCTTGACGTGGCCCCGGCCCGACAGGGCGGTGCCGGCGGAGAGGTGCATGACGACGCCCGTGGACCGGGCCACCTCCGCCGGCACCCGCCGCAGCACCCCCCGGTGGCCGATGATGCCGTTCGGCGCCCCCGCCAGCAGCCGGACGAGTTGGGAGTCGATCGCGTCCAGCCCGGCGATCGGACCCATCGTCACGGGTTGGTCGATCGGCATGAGCACGGTGCGTCCACTGGTCGGACCCCACAGCCGCCGCAGCCGCCGCTCACGACCCGTTGACTCCATGTGTGCCTCCTTCAGGCGGACGATGACCCGGACCCGGGCGACCGCGGACTCGCGTGGTTGGCCAGGACGTGCGCGAACGGGCCGGCCGTGGACGCACGGCCACCCGGGACGGGACCTCGCCCGACCGCCCGGGGGGCACCCGCTCAGGGGGCCGGCACGGCCGGGTCAGGTGTCGGGGCCGGGGTCACCGGCAGACGGCGTGGGCCGCGACTTCGCCATTCCCCCGTGTACGTCAGCATCGTGGGTAGCCAACCGCCCGTCGTATCCGATTCGAGTCGCCGCCACATCCGCAAAGCCCAGCAAGCATTGTGGGACATTTGCCGGCGTCAGTGTAGCGAGGATCAGGACGCGGGACACCCCTTAGTCTCGACCCCTAACATCGCCCCGTCCGCCGCGACGCGACACAGCGGTCGGCAGATCGACGCCGATCACGCGCAGCCACTGCCGGACGATGGGCCGGAACCCGCTCCCACGTGCCCATACGCCCGGCAGAGCCGCGCGCCGCCGCCAGCAGGTCGCGCTGTAGGGAGCACGCCGACCAGCCGAGCCGCGACATTTGTCGACATGACGGATGTCAATGACAGCGGTAGCCTGGGCAACGCCGGTAAACCATTCGTCCGCACACCTGCGGCGCGGTTCAGTCGCGCGCTGCCGACGGCGGAAGCTGCCGGTCGTGCAGCCGGCTGAGCAGGGCCAGCGACGTGATTGCGCCGAGCAGCGCCAGGAACATGTCCCACTGGGTGTCCCAGACGTCCCCCTGGGTGGCGAGGAAGTCGTCGGCGGCCGAGCCGCCGGCCACCGCCGCCCACCACTCGATCATCTCGAAGAAGGCGCTGAAGGCCAGGCAGGCGCAGACCACGAGCGGGGCGAGCCAGCGGCTGCCCCGCAGCGGGGAGCGGCGGACCAGGATCTCCCGGACCAGGATGGCCGGCACGAAGCCCTGCGCGAAGTGCCCGAGCCGGTCGTACGGGTTGCGGGACAGGTCGAACAGGTCACGCACCCAGTCGCCCAGCGGGGTGCGCGCGTACGTCCAGTGCCCGCCGGCGATGAGGATCAGCGCGTGGACCGCGAGCAGGCAGCACAGCAGCGTGCTCAGCGGGAAGCGCCGCCAGGTGAGCAGCACCACCGGCACGCCCACGATCACCCACACCGTCTCCAGCAGCCAGGTGAGCCGGTCGTACGGGCGGATGCCGGACGCCACCAGCGCCACCAGGACGAGGGCCAGCAGTGCCGGGGGGAGGACCGCGCGCGCTCGGGACACCGACGACCGCCTGTTCGGTTGTGCCAGGCCGGCAGCCGCCGGTCGGTCGCCGACGATATCCCCCGCTGATCGGGCAGTCAGCGGCAGGGCGGGCGCGCCGAGGAGTACATCGACTGGTCCGGCACCGGCGTCCTCGCCCCGGCGCAGCCGGACGCCACCGGGCCGGCCCATCCCGCCAGGCGGGCGGATCCGGTACAGCAGGCACTACTTTCCGGCCCCGGCGGTGCCGCCGGCCCGCCGCGGTGCCCTACTGTCGCTGCTGTCCCGCGGGGAGGAGGCGACGATGGCGTCGGACGAGCACGCCCGGCCCGGCCCGGCTGCCGGTCGCCGGTGGCCGCCCTCGGCCCGGGTCCGCGTCAGCCTGGACGCGTTGGAGCGCCTCGTCGGCGGACTCGGCACCGCCGTCCTCGCCCTGTCCGCCCTGGCCCTGCTGACGGTCACGGCGCTGGCCTGCCTGGTCGGCGTCGGCCTACCGGCGGTGCCGTACGCGCTGCGGGCGCTGCGCCTGGTCGCCGACCGGGAACGCGACCGGCTGTCGCGCACCGGCCCGGTCATCGCCGCCGGGCTGCCGGCGCCGGAGACCCTGCGGTCCGCCGTGGCCGACCCGGCCGTCCGGCGGGAGGCGCGCTGGCTGGTCACGCACGCCACCCTGGGGCTGTTCCTCGGCCTGCTCGGCCTGACGCTGCCGATCAACGTGCTGCGCGACGGCACGTTCCCACTGTGGTGGCGGCTGCTCCCGGCCGGCGAGGCGACCTCGGCGCTGGGCTTCCCCGTCGTGACCGACACCGCCGGGGCGCTCGGGGTCGGTCTGTTCGGCCTCGGCTGGCTGGCCCTCGTCGGCTACGCCACGCCCGCCCTGGCCCGCCTCCAGGAGCTGCCCGGCCGCCGGCTGCTCCCGCCCGACCCGGGTGCCGACCTGGTGCTGCGCGTCGCCGAGCTGACCGCGACGCGGGCCGCCGCGCTCGACGCCCACGCCGCCGAGCTGCGGCGCATCGAGCGGGCCCTGCACGACGGCACGCAGAACCGCATCGTCGGCGTCACCGTGCTGCTCGGCGCGGCCCGCCGGGCGGTGGCCCGCGACCCGGCCGACGCCGACGCGCTCCTGGAGCGGGCGCAGCGGGCCGCCGAGGACGCCCTCGCCGAGCTGCGCGCGGTCGTCCGTGGCATCCTGCCGCCCGTGCTCACCGACCGCAGCCTGCCCGACGCGCTGCTGTCGCTGGCCGCCACCTGCCCCGTCCCGGCCCGCGTCGACGCGGACGTGCCCGGCCGGTGCGCCGCGTCGGTGGAGGCCACCGCATACTTCGTGGCCGCCGAGGCGCTGACCAACGTCGCCCGGCACAGCGGGGCGCGACGGGCCACGGTGACCGTGCGCCGCGCCGGCGACCGGCTGCGCGTGACGATCGTCGACGACGGTCGCGGCGGCGCGGACGAGCGCGCCGGGTCGGGGCTGTCCGGCATCCGGCGGCGGGCCGAGGCACACGACGGGAAACTGACCCTGACCAGCCCGCCGGGCGGTCCGACCACTGTGGAGGTGGACCTGCCGTGCGGATCGTGATCGCCGAGGACGACGCGCTGCTGCGCGAGGGGCTGGCGCTGCTGCTGCGCGCCGAGTCGCTGGACGTCGTCGCCACCGCCGACAACCCGACCACGTTCCTGGCCGCCGTCGACGCGCACTCCCCCGACGTGGCGATCGTCGACGTGCGGATGCCGCCCACCCACACCGACGAGGGGATCGTCGCCGCCGTCGAGGCCCGCCGCCGGCAGCCCGGCCTCGCCGTCCTGGTGCTCTCCGCGTACGTCGAGCAGGCGTTCGCCACCGACCTGCTCGCCCGGGGCGGCGCCGGGCTCGGCTACCTGCTCAAGGAGCGGGTGGGCCGGGTGGAGGAGTTCCTGGTCGCCCTGCGCCGGGTGGCCGGGGGCGGCACGGCCATCGACCCGGACGTGGTCGCCCAGTTGCTGGTCCGCAGCCGGCCCGACACCCGGCTGGACCGGCTCAGCCCCCGCGAACGCGACGTGCTCGCGCTGATGGCCGAAGGGCTGGGCAATGCGGCCATCGCGGAGCGGCTCTTCGTCACCGACGGGGCCGTGCACAAGCACATCCGCAGCATCTTCGCCAAGCTCGACCTCGCGCCCACCGACCGCACGGACCGCCGCGTCGCCGCCGTCCTGCACTACCTCAACACCCCCACCCCCACCTGACCCACCCACCCCGCACCCCGCCCCGCGCCGGTGATCAAGAGGTTTGTGTCAGGCCGAAGATCAAACTTGACGCAAACCTCTTGATCACCGCCGTCGGCGCGGTCCACGGGCGCGGCGCGGGCGGCGGTGGGTGTTCGTGGGTGGCACGGGGGGTGGGGTTGTCGCGGTTATTACGATGAGTGCTCGTCGATATCGCGCTTCGGGGGGATTCGCGTGTCATCTTCCGGATCCGGAGGAAGGCGGGGCCGGCGCAGGCCACGGGTGCCACAGCCGACGGACACGCCGAAAGGCTCGCCGGCGGGCACGCCGACGGGCCCCCGGGAGCCCGGCCCGGCCAGCCCTCCGCAGCCGCCGCCGACACCGGCGTCCGGGGCCGGACGGGCGGCCCCCGAGAGCGGCCCGATGACGCCCGGGGCCACGCCGGAGCACGCCACGGAGCAGACCGAGGGGCCGCCGGCCCAGTTCTCCCGCCGCGCCGTGCTGTGGGCGGCCGGCGGCGGCCTGGCCAGCGCGGTCGTCGGCGCGGTGGTCGCCGAGGTGGCCAGCCGGCTCACCTCCTCAGACCAGGCGGTGCGCGACGACCGGGCGGTCGAGGCGGCGAAGCAGTCGGCCGCGCAGCAGAAGCCGCCCCTGTCCGTCAACGCCTACTACTACGACCGCTCCGACGACTCCGGGGTCTGCCTGTTCCCGGTGCCGCTGACCGGCGAGCAGCGGCACCGGCTGCTCGACCTGCCGAGGACCCCGACCACCGTGACCGACCTGGCCGCCACGGGCGACGGCGTCGACACCGTGTACCCGGGCGACCCGCGGCACCCGTACCGGCTGTTCACCCGGGTCCGGCTGTCGGTGGTCGGCCAGTGGACCGGCCCGGTGTTCGTGACCCAGATCCGGGCCCGGGTGCAGCGGCGCTCCGCGCCGCTGTCCGGCGCGTACGTGCTGGAGGGGGGCCAGGGCGGCGGGGAGCCGCTGAAGGTCGGCTTCGACCTGGACGAGCCGGACAGCATCGCGCGGGTCGTCACGAGGAAGCTCGAACTCGGTGCGGCGTACGTGGACGGGCACTCGCTGACGTTGTCGCCGGGCGAGCCGCTCACCGTGGACGTGCAGGCGCAGACGGACCGGTCGTACTGCGAGTGGGTCATCGAGCTGGACGTCGACCTCGGCGGCGAACGGCGGGTGCTCACCGTCGACGACGACGGCCGGCCGTTCCGCAGCAGCAGCCTCGCCCGCCAATACCAGGAGCGGTACCACGCGAAGCTCACGGGCGGCTGGGGGGCCGACGGCCCCGGGCCCTTCGAGTTCCGGATATGAGCGCCGGTCGGCCGCTGGTCCGGGTCGTCGCCATCGGGGTGCTGCCGGCGGTGCTGGCCTTCGCCGCGGTCTACGCGCTGCGCTCGGGCGACGGCGACGGCGACGGCGGCAGCGACCGGGCCAGGCCAGCCCGCACCGCGGCCACCGGCGGTCCGCCCGCCCCTGCGGGCGCGAGCGGGCAACCTGCCGGCTCGACAGGTCCGGCAGGGGCCGTCGAGCTGGCCGCCACGCTCTCCGGCACCGCGTACAGCACCGAGCTGACGTTCGAGGTGCCGGAGGCGCGGGCGCGGGTCAGCCCGCCGGAGTGGGTGCGCGACTGTGTCCGGTTCGCGGCGTGGGCGCGGGACAACGGGGGCGTACCGGTCGGCCCCGAGCCCGTCCACACGCTGACGCTGCGGGCCCGGCGCAGCGTGGACGTGCAGGTCGCCGCCGTCCGGGCGGTGCCGGTCGCGCAGGTGGACCGCGCCGGCGAGCAGGGGCCGTGGGTCGAGCTGGCCTGCCGCGACGGCGTCGCCTCCCCCGCCGCGTCCCCGCCCGGCCGGTGGCGCGGCGGCGGGATGCCGCACCCCCTCGCCGCCGGGCAGACCCTGGAGGTCCCGGTCGAGCTCGACGGGCTCGACGAGTCGGGCGGCCCCGTCGACCCGTTCCCGGGCGGCGTGTCCGACTACCGGCTGCGGGTCGAGCTGGAGGTCGACGGGGTGCCGCAGACCTACAACCTGCGCGACGGGGACCGGGATTTCCGGTGCTGCGGGCGCATCACCTACATGGGCTACCAAGCTGCCCGGTACGAGTGGACCCTCGCCCCCGCCCGCGCGCTGCGGTACTGCGCCGAGCTGCGGTACACCGGCAAGCCGCCGCCGCGCACGTGCGGGCCCCGCGCGCCGGCCTGACCGGGTCGACGCGGGACGGACGCACGCCGACCCCGCGAGGCACGCCGACCGGGCGGGCACCCGCCGACCGGGCGAGACACGCGGCGGCCGGCTCCGGACGGGGTCCCTATGATCCGGTGATGGCGCTGCTGCACCGGGCGGAGATCCGCCCCACGAAGCTCGAACTGTTGTCGGCCTGGCTGCCCCGTCGTCCGTGGTTCCTGGGAGACGCCGCCGCCGGCGTCGAGCGCGTCGCGGCGTACCGCTTCGACGACCCCGCCGGGGAGGTGGGGATCGAGACGCTGCTGGTGCGGGCCGGCAACGGGCCGGTGCACCAGGCGCCCCTGACCTACCGGGGCGCGCCGCTGGGCGGGGCCGACGCGTGGCTCGTCGGCACCTGCGAGCACTCGGTGCTGGGGCGACGCTGGGTGTACGACGCCTGCGGCGACCCCGTCTACGCGGCGGCCCTGGCCGGGGCGATCCTCGCCGGCCCCGGTCAGGCGCAGGAGTACTTCGAGGTGGACGGTCGGCGCGAGGAGCGGGCGCCGAGCATGGGGATCGCGGTCGACGGGGCGGGCCTGGCCGGCGCGCCGGGGATCGACGCGGTCGACCAGGCCGACGACGGGGATCCGACCCGGATCCTCGCCGGCTCCGTCGAGCTGGCCGTTCTGCGGCGGGTCGGCGACGATCCCGACCTGCCCGGTGCGCGGCTGACGGGCACGTGGGAGGGACAGCCGACGCCGCTGCCGCTGGCGTACGCGTCGCCACGCTGACGCCGACCCGCCCGCCACGCCGACGCCGGCCCGGACAGCAGGCGGCGACCGGCCCGGACAACGGGCGGCAACCGGCCCGGACAACGGGCGGCAACCGGCCCGGACGGAAGCCGGTGACCGGTCCGCATGGCAGGCGGAGCCACCGTCACCGGGCGGTGACGGTGGCCCCGGGCACCGGGCCGGGTCAGGCCCTGCGGGCGGGCGGGCGGCTCCCGCGACCGGCGTCGACGGCCACCTGGTCGAGGGCGGGCGCGCCGTCCACGGCGTCGGCGGCCACGGCGACCGACCTGGCCGGGTCGGGCAGGTCCAGGCTGGTGCGCAGGGTGACCGGCCGCAGCAGGAGGGCCGCGACGACGCCGACGACGGCGATGGCCGCGGAGATCAGGAAGATGTGCCCGGTGGCGTCGCCGTATGCGGCCCGGACGATGTCGCGCACGGGCGCGGGCAGGACGTCGAGGTTGAGGCTGCCGCCGCCGGAGCTGCCGGAGACGGGGATGCCCGCGGCGGCGAGGTCGTGGGTGATCCGGTCGCTGACCCGGCGGGCGAGGACCGCGCCGAGCACCGAGACCCCGATGGTGCCGCCGAGGGAGCGGAAGAACGCGACGGTGGAGCTGGCCGCGCCGATGTCGCGCAGCGACACGGTGTTCTGGACCGCGAGCACGAGGTTCTGCATGGTCATGCCGACGCCGGTGCCGACGACGAACATGGCCACGCCGACCAGGACGAGCGACGTCTCGTGGTCGATGGTGCCGAGCAGGGCGAAGCCGGCGACGAGGAGGATCGCGCCGACGACGATGTAGGGCTTGATCCGCCCGGTCTTGGTGATCATCCGGCCCGCGATGATCGACGAACCGAGGACGCCGGCCATCATCGGGATGGTGAGCAGGCCGGCCTCGGTGGGGCTGTAGCCGCGCCCGATCTGGAAGTACTGGCCAAGGAAGACGGCACCGCCGAACATGGCCATACCGACGGCGAGGCTGCCGAGGATGGCCAGGGCGGTGGTGCGCTCGCGGACGATGCCGAGCGGGACGACCGGCTCGGCGGCCCGGGACTCGACCCAGGTGGCCAGGGCCAGCAGGAGCACCGCGCCGCCGACCATCGCGGCGGTCTGCCAGGACAGCCAGGCGAACGAGTCGTCGACGAACGAGATCCAGATCAGCAGCACGCTGACGCCGGCGGCGATCAGGGCCGCGCCCAGATAGTCGATCCTGACGTTGTCGCGGCGGACGGTGGGCAGGCGCAGGGTGAGCTGGAGCAGGACGAGCGCGATCAGGGCGACGGGCACCCCGACGAAGAAGCACCAGCGCCAGCCGAGCCAGGACGTGTCGACGATGAGGCCGCCGAGCAGGGGGCCGCCGACCGTCGCGACGGCCATGACGCCGCCGAGGTAGCCGTTGTAGCGGCCGCGCTCGCGCGGCGGGATCATCGCCGCGATGGCGACCTGGACGAGGGCCTGGAGGCCGCCGACGCCGATGCCCTGGAACGCGCGGGCGGCGATGAGCTGGCCGGCGGTCTGGGAGAAGCCGGCGACCACAGAGCCGGCGAGGAAGACGACGATGGCGACCTGCACCAGCGTCTTCTTGTTGAACAGGTCGGCCAGCTTGCCCCAGATCGGGGTGGTGGCCGTCGCGGTGAGCAGGGTGGCGGTGACCACCCAGGTGTACTGGGTCTGCGAGCCGTCCAGCGCCCCGATGATCTTCGGCAGCGCCGTGGACACGACGGTGCTGCTGAGCATGGCGACGAAGAGCACCAGCAGCAGGCCGCTGAGCGCTTCGAGGGTCTGCCGATGGGTCATCGGCGCGGCTTCGGCCGTCGTGGTGGGTGCGCTCATCGCGCGGCCTCCAGGTTGTCGTTGTCTGCGGGGGCGGACCCGGGGTCGGCTCTGCCGCCGAGGGCGGACCCGAGGTCGCGGGTGAACCGGCCCAGCGCCGAGCACAGCGCCGCCACCTCGTCGGGGGTCCAGTCGGCGAGCGCCCGGTCGAGCAGTTCGCCGTACCAGCCGTAGGTGTCCGCGAGGGCCGCCCGGCCGGCGGGGGTGACGGCCAGGCAGCTGGCCCGCCGGTCGGTGGGATCGGCCCGCCGCTCGACCAAGCCGTGCGCGACGAGCGAGGCGACGGCGCGGCTGACGGTGGACGGGTCGAGCCCGGTGTGTTCGGCCAGCTCCCGGGCGTGGGCCCCGGCGGCGAGCTGCTCGATCTGGGTGAGCATGCCGACCAGCCCGAGCGGCACGGACGGCCGGTCGTCGGCGCGCCGTTGCTTGATCAGCCGCACGCTCTTGAGCAGGTCGTACAGCCGCGCGCCCAGCTCCCGGGTGGTCTCCACGCCCGCCCTCCCCACAGTGATGGTTGCTGCAAGCAACTATCCACCGAACGTGCCCACTGGGCAAGTTTGCGCGTTGAGAAGTAGATCACCGGCCGCGTATCGTGACGCCCATGGACCAGGCCACCGGGCTGCGCGAGCGCAAGAAGGCGGCCACCCGCCTCGCCCTGCACGAGGCCGCCCTGCGCCTCGCCGCCACCTGGGGGCCCGACCGGGTGACCGTCGAGGCGATCGCCGACGCCGCCAACGTCTCCCGCCGCACGTTCTCCAACTACTTCTCCAGTAAGGAGGAGGCGCTCTTCTACGGCGACACCGTGCGGCTGCGGCGGATGCGGGAGCTGATCCGCGACCAGCCCCCCGGCGAGCGGCCGTGGACGGTGCTGAGCCGGGCGGCCGAGCGCCTCACCGCCGAGGTGTACGGCGACCCCGACCCGGCCTGGCTGGCGCACCGCCGGCAGCTGCGGGCGCACCCGAGCCTGCTCGCCCACCACCTGGCGGCGTACACGACGGTCGAGCGGGAGGTGGCCGCGGAGCTGGCGTCCCGGCTCACCGGCCCGGACGCCGCGCTGCGGTCCCGGGTCCTGGCCGCGAGCTTCCTCGCGGCGCTGCGGGTCGCCATCCAGCACTGGATCGACCACCCGGACGGCCCGCTGCTCGACACGATCCGCACCGCGCTCGCCGAGGTCGACCCCGCCGGCCCGCCGGCCCACCGCGACTGACGGCGACCCCACCGGCCCGCGGCCCGCCGGGGCAGACGACCGCCTTGAGCATCCGGGCACGGGCGTGAGATTCTTGTGCGTCGATGACCAGCCGCGCGCGGGGCTGACCGTCGTCCAATGGGCAACCGGTGGCCGACGCGGCCTCCCGGGGGACGGCGACATCTGCGACCAACGCCAGATCAGTCCGTCCAGAGCCGCCCGCCGACGCGGCGGCGCTCTGCCCGTGGTCAAGAAGGAACAGCATGAACAACCCGAGCACGTACGGGTATCCACGCCACACCCCGCCGCCGCGCCGGCCCGGCCGACGCCGGTGGACGGCCCTCGCGGCGAGCGCGCTGCTCGCCACCGGGGCCCTCGCCGCGATCACTCCCCCGGCCGTCGGCGCGGCCGCCGACCCGGTCGTCGTCACCGTCAACGCCAAGGCGGGGCTGGCCGGCGTGCCGAACACCGCGCTGGGCGTCAACCAGGCGATCTGGGACTCGAACCTGGGCACGAACGAGACGTCGGACCTGCTGCGCGCGGCCGGCGTCCAGATGCTGCGCTACCCGGGCGGCTCGTACGCCGACATCTACCACTGGAAGGACCACACCGCGCCCGGCGGTTACGTGGCCCCGAACACCGACTTCGACACCTTCATGGCCGGGGCGAGGCGGGTCGGCGCCCAGCCGATGATCATCGCGAACTACGGCACCGGCACCCCCGCCGAGGCCGCCGACTGGGTGCGCTACGCCAACGTCACCAAGAAGTACGGCGCGAAGTACTGGACGATCGGCAACGAGAACTACGGCAACGGCCTCTACGGCTCGGCCTGGGAGGCCGACGACCACCCGGACAAGAGCGCGACCTACTACGCGAACCTCGTCGTCGAGTACGCCGACGCGATGAAGGCCGTCGACCCGACCATCAAGGTCGGCGCGGTGCTGACCATGCCGGGCAACTGGCCCGACGGGATCACCGCCGGCAGCGACCCCGGCCCGTGGAACCAGGCGGTGCTGTCGATCGCCGGGCCGAAGGTCGACTTCGTGGACGTGCACTGGTATCCGGGCGGCAGCGCCGCCGAGTCCCTGCAGCGCACCGCCCACATCGACGAGGCGGCCCACCTGCTGCGCCAGCAGATCGCCCGGTACGCGGGGCCGAACGCCGCCCGCATCGGCATCAGCTTCACCGAGCTGAACGTCGACACCGGCCGCAACACCCAGCCCGGCGCGCTGTTCCTCGCCGACGCGTACAGCGACCTGCTGGAGAACGGGGTGTTCACCGTCCAGTGGTGGAACGTGCACAACGGCATCGACAAGGTGTCGCAGGTCGCCGGCCACACCGACTACGGCGACTTCGGGCTGCTCTCCAGCGGCAGCTGCACCTCCGACGGCACGGTGTGCGAGCCGCCGCTGAACACGCCGTTCGCCCCGTACCACGGGCTGTCCATGATGAACCTGCTCGCCGGGGCCGGCGGCCAGTTCGTCCGGGCCGGCACCGACGAGGCGCTGGTCACCGCGCACGCCGTGCGCCGGCCCAACGGTGACCTCGCGCTCATGCTGGTCAACAAGGACCCGGACAACGCCCGCCCGGTCACCATCGACTACGCCGGGTTCGCCCCGTCCGACGCCGCGCCGACCGTGCACACCCTCACCAACGGCGCGACCGCCATCGCCACCAGCCAGTCCGGCAGCGCGACCAGCCGCACCCTGCCGCCGTACTCGCTGACCACGCTGGTGCTGCGCCCGGACGCGGTGGTCACCGGGGCGCCGGGCGCACCCGCGCAGCCCACCGTCGCCGACGTCACCGACCGAGGCGCGACGGTCTCCTGGCCCGCGCTGCCCCCGGCGGCCGGCGGGGCCCTCAAGTACGAGGTGTACCGGCAGAACGGCACGGTCAGCGAGCAGCTCGGCGAGACCACCGCCACCTCGCTCGCGGTCGGCAACCTCGTGCCGGGCACCCGGTACACCCTCAACGTGCTGGCCCGCGACGGCGCGGGCCGGCTCTCCTGGTCGTCGCCGCCGGTGACCTTCACCACCGCCGGCCCGGCGGAGAGCACGTGCGGCGTGCGCCTGCGCGACACCACCAACTGGGGCAACGGATACGTCGGCAGCCTCGACATCGTCAACACCGGCGCGAACCTGATCGACGGCTGGACGCTCACGTTCACCTGGCCGACCACCTGGCAGCGGGTGGACAGCGGCTGGAGCGCCACCTGGGCGCAGAGCGGCCGGACGGTGACGGTCACCAACACCGCCGACAACGCGAAGATCGCCGGCGGCGGGGGCAGCACGAGCGCCGGCTTCGTGGGCGCGTACAGCGGCCCGAACGTCTGGCCCACCGCGTTCACCCTCAACGGCACCCCGTGCGCCGTGCTGTGACGCGCCCGCCGACCCACCACACCGGGGTCGGCTGACCGGCCGTCGCCGCCGGCGGGAGCCCTCGGGCCCCGCCGGCGGCACCCGGGCGGAGGCGACGGGCCGCCAGCCGCATGATCGAGGTCATCCGGCGGGGCCCCGAAACGGGGCGGTAATCGGGCAGAGCGGTCGATAGCCTGGGTCGGTGCCTCCGCGGATCCCCCATCCCGAGCCCGGTGTCCCCGACACGTCGGGGCCGCTGCGCTACATCTGGTGGCTGATCCGCTGCCAGCCGTGGCGGGTGCTGCGCGGCAGCGTGTTCGGTACGGCGTGGATGGTCGGGCTGTCGGTCCGCCCCTACCTGGTCGCCCGCGCCATCGACGACGGCCTGCGCGCCGGCGACGGGCGGGCGCTGCTGTGGTGGGTCGCCGCGATCGTGGCGGCCGGGTTCGCGCTGGCGTGGCTGGGCATCATGCGGCACCGCACGATGACGTTCATCCGGGAGGACGCCAGCGCCCGCTCCGCCGAGGTGCTGCTGCGCGGGCTCTCCTCCATCGGCGCGGTACTCCCCCGCCGGCTGGCCGCGGGCGACGTCGCCACCGTCGGCGGGTACGACATCGTGCGCACCTCGCACGTGCTGACGCTCAGCGGCCCCGGGGTGGGTGCCATCATCGCGTACGGGGTCGTCGCCGTGCTGCTCTGGTCGGTGGATCCGCCGCTCGCCGTGCTGGTGCTGCTGGGCGTGCCGGCGATCGCGGTGTCCGTCGGGCCGCTGCTGCGCCGCCTCGAACGCGCCGAGTCGGCCTACCGGCAGCAACAGGGCGAGCTGACCACCCGGGCCGACGACATCGTCGCCGGCCTGCGGGTGCTCGCCGGGGTCGGCGGCCGCCACCTGTTCGCCCGCCGATACGCGGCCCGCTCCCGGGCCCTGCGGGGCGAGGGCTACCGGGTGGGCGCGGTGGCCAGCTGGATCGACGCGCTGACGCTCACCATGCCGGGGCTCTTCCTGGCGGCCGTGGTCTGGCTCGCCGCGCGGACGGCGGCGAACGGCGACATCACCATCGGGCAGCTCGTCGCCGTCTACGGCTACACGGCCGTCCTCGTCGTGCCGGTCTGGTTCCTGCTGGAGGGCGGCTACATGCTCATCCAGGGGCGCGTCGCGGCCCGCCGCATCGTCGGCCTGCTGCGGCTGACCCCCGATCCGGCGGGCGGGCCGGTGACCGCGACCGCGCCGCGGCAGCCGGCCGAGCTGCGCGACCCGGCCACCGGGCTGGTGGTGCCGCCGGGCCGGCTGGTGGGCGTCGCCGCCGACGACCCGGCCGAGGCCGTCGCCCTGGCCGACCGGCTCGGCCGGTACGTCGCCAGCGACGTGACCTGGGGCGGCGTGCCGCTGGCCGGGGTCGACCTCGACGACGTGCGCGCCCGGATCCTGGTCGCCGACCACGACAGCCACCTCTTCGCCGGCACCCTGCGGGAGCTCCTGCGCGGCCGGGCGGCGGGCGGCAACGCGCGCCCCGCTGCGGCCGGCGACAACGCGGCCGGCACCGGACCTGCCCGCGACGAGGCAGCCGGCGACGACGCCGACATCCGGGCCGCGCTGCACGCCGCGTCGGCGCAGGACGTGGCCGACGCGCTGCCCGACGGCCTCGACACCCCGGTCGGGGCCCGGGCCCGCACGCTCTCCGGCGGCCAGCGGCAGCGGGTGCGCCTCGCCCGGGCCCTGCTGGCCAAGCCGGAGGTGCTGATCCTCGTCGACCCGACGTCCGCCGTGGACGCCCACACCGAAGCGCGCATCGCGCAGCGCCTGCGCGGGGCGCGGGCGGGGCGTACCACGATCGTGCTGGCCACGTCCCCGCTGCTGCTCGGGCACGCCGACACCGTCGCGCACCTGAGCGCCGGCCGGGTCGTCGCCACCGGCACCCACGCCGACCTGCTCGCCCGCGACCCGGGCTACCGCGCGCTGGTGTCCCGCACCGGGGGCACCGCCGACGGCGAGCACGGCGAGTCCGTCGAGGGCCGGACGGCCGAGGGCACCGCCGCCGGCGACGAGGCCGTCGAGGCCGGGCGGGCGCGGCGGTGACGAAGCTTCCGGTGGCGGGCCGGGCCGCCGTACGCCAGGCCGCCCTCGACCTGATCGCCCGGGACCGACGGGCCGTGGCCGTCGTGCTGGCGCTGCACGTCGCCGCGACGGTCGCCGGGCTCGGCGCGCCGTGGCTGCTCGGCCGGATCGTCGACGAGGTCTCCGCCGGGGCGGGCGTCGCCGCCGTGGACCGGCTGGCGCTGGCCATCGCCGCCTGCGTGCTGGCCCAGGGGCTGCTCTCCCGCTACGCGCAGTACGCCGGGCACCGGTTCGGCGAGCGGGCCGTCGCCCGGCTGCGGGAGGAGTTCGTCACCCGGATGCTCGGCCTGCCCGTGTCCGTGGTCGAGCGCGCCGGCACCGGTGACCTGGCCACCCGCAGTTCGGTCGACGTGACGACGGTCGGCACCACCGTGCGCGAGGTCGTGCCGACGGTCGTCATCGCCGGGACGCACCTGCTGCTGCTCTTCGCGGCGGTGTTCCTGCTCGATCCGCTGCTCGGGCTCGTCGCGCTGGCCGGCCTGCCGTCCATCTGGGCGGTGACCCGCTGGTACCTGCGCCGGGCCGGGCCCGCCTACCTCGCCGAGGGGGCGGCGACGGCCGAGCTGACCGAGGCGCTGACCACCACGGCGGAGGGCGCGCGCACGATCGAGGCGCTGCGGCTGGGCGCCGACCGCGTCGCGTACGGCACCGGGCGGGTCGCCGGGGTGTGGGCGGCGCGGCGGGCCACGCTCGCGCTGCGGTCGGTGTTCTTCCCCGGGGTGGAGGGCAGCTACGCGCTGCCGATCGCCGCCGTCCTCTGTGTCGGCGGGGTCTTCCTGTCGCGCGGCATGGTCAGCCTCGGCGAGGTGGTCGCCGCGGCGCTCTACCTCCAGCAGGCGATCGACCCGCTGGACCGGCTGTTGCAGTGGGTCGAGCAGGCGCAGCGCGGCATCGCCTCGCTCGCCCGGGTCCTCGGGGTGGGGCTGGTGCCGCCGGAGCCGCGCGGGCGGGCCGACGCGCTGCACGGGCGGCGGCTCGTGGTACGGGGCGCGCGGTTCTCGTACGCCGAGGGTCACGAGGTGCTGCACGGCATCGACCTGGCGGTCGAGCCGGGGGAACGCCTCGCCGTCGTCGGCCCCTCGGGTGCGGGCAAGTCCACCCTGGCCCGGCTGCTCGCCGGGATCGACGCCCCGCAGGAGGGGGTGGTGAGCCTCGGCGGCGTCGCGGTCACCGACCTAGACCCGGCCGAGCGGCGTCGCCGGATCGCGCTCGTCACGCAGGAGCACCACGTCTTCATCGGCTCGCTGCGCGACAACCTCGCGTTCGCCGCGCCGGACGCCACCGACGAACGCATGCTCGCGGCCCTGGACACGGTCGGCGCGGACTGGCACGCCGACCTGCCCGACGGCCTCGACACGCAGCTCGGCGACGGGGCCCGGGGCCTCGGCGCGGCGGAGGCCCAGCAGTTGGCGTTGGCCCGGCTGGTGCTGGCCGACCCGGACACGCTGATCCTCGACGAGGCGACCGCGGCACTGGACCCGACGACCGCCCGGCGCACCGAACGGGCGCTCGCGGCGGTGCTCGCCGGGCGGACCGTCATCGCCATCGCGCACCGGCTCAACACCGCGCACGACGCCGACCGGGTGGCGGTGCTGGAGGACGGCCGGATCACCGAGATCGGCGGCCACGACGAGCTGGTCGCCGCCGACGGCGTGTACGCCTCCCTGTGGCGCTCCTGGCACGGCTCGTGACGGCTGGTCGCCGGCACGCCTCGAAAAAGCCCGACGGTCTGCGCGCCGGGTGAAACCTGAGGGCGGCGTGGGGCGTCACACCCGCGCGGGGCACCGTCCGGGGGCACCCCGACGGTCCCGCCGGGGCGGGTATCGTCCAGCAACCATCGTCCACGAAGGAGCCCATGTGCATCTGACTCATCCAGCGAGAACGCTGAGCCGCCTGCTGGTGTCCGTCGTGGGGGCCACCGCGCTGGTCGCGGCGCCGGCCTCGGCGGCCCCGGCGCAGAACTGGGGTCGGCCGCAGCTCCCGCCGGCCTCCGGCTGGACTCCGGTCCCCGGCGACGCCGGGGCGAGGTCGGGTCCCGCCGCCACCGTCTACGGCGGCGACCTGCACCTGTTCGCCCGGGGGGCGGGCGACGCCGTCCGGGTCGACCGCTACAACCTCACCTCCGACACCTGGTCGGGTTGGGCGACGGTGCCCGGCACCGCCGGGGCCAAGTCCGCACCCGCCACCACCATCTACGGCGGCGACCTGCACCTGTTCGCACAGGGCGCAGGCAACACCGTGCGCACCAACCGCTACAACGCCTCCACCAACACCTGGGCCGGCTGGACCACCGTCCCCGGCACCGCCGGAGCCACATCCGCACCCGCCACCACCATCTACGGCGGCAGCCTGCACCTGTTCACCCAAGGCACCGGCGGCACGGTACGCACCAACCGCTACAACGCCTCCACCAACACCTGGGCCGGCTGGACCACCGTCCCCGGCACCGCCGGAGCCACATCCGCACCCGCCACCACCATCTACGGCGGCGACCTGCACCTGTTCACCCAGGGCGCAGGCGGCACCGTGCGGACCAACCGCTACAACCTCACCACCGGCGACTGGACGGGCTGGGCCACCATCCCCGGCACCGCCAGGACCAAGTCCGCACCCGCCACCACCATCTACGGCGGCGACCTGCACCTGTTCACCCAAGGCGCAGGCAACACCGTGCGCACCAACCGCTACAACCTCACCACCGGCGACTGGACCGGCTGGACCACGGTGCCCGGCCCCGCCGGGGCGCGGTCGGTGCCGGCGGTGGTCGTCTACGGCGGCGAGCTGCGGCTCTTCGTCCGCGGCGCGCAGCACCAGATCCACCAGGCGCGGTTCGGGCTGTAGCCCGTCCGGCGCGTTCACCGGTCCGGGGAGGAGCGAACGCTTCCTCCCCGGACCGCTGCGCGTCGCGAGGGCGGCGGGCATCCCGTTCGGTGGCCGGCTGCGGTGCAATCGCGTCGGCGTGTCGTATAGCGGAGACAGCCAACGATCGGCCGGCCGGGTTCGCGGCGGCGGCCACCGATCGGTCACGGGTGCGGCGGAGCCGCACGGGTGGCGAGGATGGCCCGGGTTTCGCGGCGCACCTCGTCGGGCTCGTGCACGAGGCGACGGTGGGCGAAGCGGACCACCAGGATGCCCAGGGTGGCCAGCAGGGCGTCCCGGCGCAGGTCGATCTCCCGCTGTCGCGGGTCGCCGTGCGTGGTCGCGCCGTCGAGTTCGATGTTGACGCGTTCCCGCTCGGCGAGCAGGTCGAGATACATGGTGCGCTGCCCGACCCTGACCCGCACCTGCCGGCGGAAGGCGGGCATCCCCGGCCCCGTGAAGACGCGCTCGTGCCCCCAGATCTCCAGCGGGCTGCGGCAGCCCTCGTCGAGCCGGGTCAGCAGGGTGCGCAGAGCCGGCCGGTCGGGAAGCCTGGGCGCGCCGGCCAGGGCGCGCCACAGCCGTTCGGCGGTGGTGAGCCGCTCGTTGACGGCGCGGATCACCGGTGCCCGGCGCCCGGCGTGCGGCAGCAGGGGCCACGAGTCCACCAGGGTCTGGTCGAGGCGGGTCACCGGCAGGTCGCCGCGCCTCACCACCTGCGGCGACCCGACGACGAAACCCTGACGGCGGTGTACGCGCACCCCGGGGCGGGTGCGGATGGCGGGGTTCACCGGTGCGCACAGGTACAGGACGTCGCCGGCCCGCTGCCGGTGCAGGCCCCACACGTGCAACGCGCTGAGGTGGCTGAGCGCGGCCCGCCCGCCGGCCCAGGCGCAGACCGCCCGATGGCCGAGGGCGGGGTGCAGGCGGCCGAGCGCGGGCAGGGCGACGTGTCCCACCTCCCCGACCAGCAGGTCCGCCGCGACGAACACCTCGGGCAGCACCCGCACCAGGTGGCCGGCGGCGCACGCGTGCTGAAGGGTCCACGGGGGCACCACCTGTGTCGCCATCGCCCTGGTGACCAGCCCGCCGCCGCGCCGCACCAGGTCCCGCAGCACCTCGTTCATGCCGGTGACCGTGCCGATCGGCGCGGCACGGCGCAACCGGCCAGCGACCGGCGCTGTGGACGACCGTCGGGCTGTGGACAACGCCCGTCGCGGCGGGGCGTCTGCTATGGAGCCGGGCCGGCCCGGGTTGTGGAGTCATCGGTGTTTGCCTATGGTGCTCGGTAACCGGTTTCTGAAACCGGTTACCGAGCGGCGCACGACGGAGCGAGGGAGTCCATGGGCAGCGATCGGCTGACGGTCCGGGAGATCGCCCGGCTGGCCGGGGTGTCGGTCGCCACCGTCTCCCGGGTGTCCAACGGGGTCGGTCAGGTGTCCGAGGAGACCCGGCGGCGGGTGCAGCGGGCCATCGAGGAGCACGGCTACCGGCCCGACCACCTCGGCCGGGCCCTCGCCGCCGGCCGGCACGGCGCGGTCGGCCTGGTGTTCCCCGGGCTGTCCGGCCCGTACTTCTCGGAGCTGATCCAGGGCTTCGAGGCCGAGGCGGTGCACACCCGCACCAGCGTCCACATCCTCTGCACCCACCTGCGGGACGACTCCGACGCCCAGGTCGTGGAGATGGCCCGCCGGGTCGACGGGCTGGCCGTCTTCGGCGGCACCGTCTCCCCCGACACGCTGCGGGAGCTGGCGGCACTCGTGCCCGTCGTGGTGCTCGCCGGCGAGGGGCCGCCCGGCGTGCCGTCCGTACGCGCGGAGAACGTCGCGGCGGCGACGGCGCTGACGCGGCACCTGCTGGCCGACCACGGGCTGCGCGGGCTGGTCTTCGTGGGCGACCCGCGCAACTCGCCGGACGTGACCGGCCGCTGGGAGGGGTTCCGCGACGCGCACCGGCAGCTCGGCCTGCCGCTGCCCCGCGCGCCGCTGCGGGTCGGCCTCGAACAGCACGACGGGGTGTTCGCCGCCGACCAGCTGCTCAGCCGGGCGGCCCCGCCCCGGGGCGTGGTCTGCGCCAACGACGAGACCGCGCTCGGCATGCTCGTCGGCGCGGCGGCCCGGGGCGTGCGGGTGCCCGCCGACCTGGTCGTCACCGGCTTCGACGACATCCCGATGGCCGCGCTCGTCAGCCCGGCCCTGACGACCGTCCGGCAGCCGGTGCGCGAGCTGGCCGGGCGGACCGCGCGGCTGCTGCTGCGGGCCGCGGCGGGCGAGACCGGGGGGTCCGACGCCGCCCTGGTGCTCCCGACCGACCTCGTCGTCCGGCGCAGCTGCGGCTGCCCCGCGACCACCGGGGCCGGCCCCGCCACCGCGCCCAGCCCCGCCACCAAAGCCGGCTTCACCACCGAAGCCGACCGCACCGGGCACCGCCCCGCCGCGCACGGGCCCACCGACAAGCACACCACCACCGAGCACGACCCCACGGCTGCCGGACGCCGTCCGGCGGCGGGTGACCGCACCGTGCGGTGACCCGGCCGTGGCGACCCATCCCCCTCAGGAGGCGCAATGAGGCACTGGAGACACGCGACGGCGGTCGTGGCCGCGCTCGCGCTGGGCGTGACCGGCTGCGGCCGGGACGACGGCGGGCCGGGTGCCGGCGGGCCCTCGGCCGGCGGGGCGATCGCGGAGGGCAAGGCCACCGGCGAGATCACGGTCTGGGCGATGGGTGCCGAGGGGGAGAAGCTGAAGGCCCTGGCCGACGACTTCACCCGGGAGAACCCGGCGGCCAAGGTCACCGTCACCGCGTTCCCGTTCGACGCCGCCCACGACAAGCTCGCCACCGCGATCGCGGGCCGGCAGACGCCGGACGTGAGCATGATGGGCTCCACCTGGATGGGCGAGTTCGCCAAGACCGGGGCCCTGGACCCGACGCCCGCCGGGCTGTTCGACCAGGCCGCGTTCTTCCCGGGCGCGTGGGACACGACGGTGGTCGACGGCACCGCCTACGGCGTCCCCTGGTACGTCGAGACGCGGCTGATCTACCACCGCACCGACCTCGCGGCGAAGGCCGGGGTCGGCAAGCCGGCCAACTGGCAGGAGCTGACCGCGTTCGCCAAGGGGCTCAAGGAGGCCGGCGGGGCGAAGTGGGGCATCTCGCTGCAACCGGGCGGCACCGGCGCGTGGCAGTCGTTCCTGCCGTTCGCCTGGCAGGCGGGGGCGGACGTGCTGGCCGACGGGAAGTTCACCCTGGACACCCCGCAGATGCGGACGGCGCTGGAATACTACGCGTCGTTCTTCCGGCAGGGGCTCGCCCCGAGCCAGGTCGCGCCCGGCGCGCAGGAGAGCGGCTTCGTCTCCGGCGACATCGGGGCGTTCGTCTCCGGCCCCTGGCACATGAGCATCCTGCGCGAGCAGGGCGGCGCGGCGCTGGAGGGCAAGTGGGACGTCGCGCCGATGCCCCGCGAGAAGGCCGGCACCTCGTTCATCGGCGGCGCTGACCTGGTGGTCTACCGGGACACCGACAACCGCGACACGGCCTGGAAGTTCGTCCGGTACCTCACCTCGCCGGCCGCCCAGCAGAAGCTCTACGACCTGGTGGGCAGCCTCCCGGCGGTGACGGCGACCTGGCAGTCGGGCAAGCTCGCCGACGACCCGCTGCTCAAGGCGTTCGGCGCGCAGCTCGCCGACGCCAAGTCGCCGCCGGCGATGGCCACCTGGGAGCAGGTCGCCGACGTCATCGACGACGGCATCGAGCGGGTGGTGCGGGGCGTGACCGACCCGGCCACCGCCACCCGGGAGATGCAGGCCAAGGCGTCGGCCATCGGCACCGGGAGCTGAGGTGGCGTCCGCCCCCGCGCGGCGGGCCGCCCCCACCGGCGGCGCGCCGCCCGAGCGGCCCGGCCCCGGGCGGCCCGGCCTCACGCGGCCCGGCCCGCGCGGCAGCACCGGCGGGCGGCCCGGCCGGCGCGGCGTCACCCGCCGCCAGCGGGTCGCGGGGTCGGGCCTGGCGCTGCCGTTCCTGCTGATCTTCACCGTGTTCATGGCGGGCCCCGTGCTGGCCTCGGCCGCCATGAGCTTCACCGACCTGCGCAGCGCCGACCTGCGGAACCCGCTCGCGGTCGACCCGGTGGGCATGGACAACTACGTGCGTCTGCTCGGCGACGAGACGCTGCGGCGGGCCGCCGCCAACACGGCGTGGTTCGTGCTGCTCGGCGTGCCGCTGACGATGGTGCTGGGGCTGGCCGCGGCCGTCGCCCTCGACGCGGGGATCAGCCGGTTCCGCACGTTCTTCCGGGTCGGCTACTACCTGCCGGTGGTCACCAGCATCGTCGCCGTGGCCGTGGTCTGGCGGTTCCTGCTCGAACCCGACAGCGGGCTCGTCAACACACTGCTCGCCCGCCTCGGCGTCGACGGTCCGGCGTGGCTGTCCGACACCCGCACGGCGCTGCCGTCGCTGGTGGTGATGGCGGCCTGGCGGAACATGGGCTTCCTGATGGTGGTCTTCCTCGCCGGCCTCCAGGCGATCCCCGGCGAGCTGCACGAGGCGGCTGCCATCGACGGCTGCGGGGCCTGGGCGCGGTTCCGGCACGTGACCCTGCCCCTGCTGCGCCCCACCCTGCTCTTCGGCGGGGTGGTGACCGGCATCGGCTACCTGCAGTTCTTCGAGGAGCCGTTCGTGATGACGGGCGGCGGGCCGCTGGACAGCACCCTGTCGGTGGCCTTCTACATCTACCAGCAGTTCGGCTTCGGCAACTACGGCTACGCGGCGGCGATCGCGTACGTGCTGTTCGTCGCCGTCGTCGGGCTCACCGCCGCGCAGTTCCGGCTGATGCGGTCGAAGACGTGAGGAGGTCGCCGTGACGACGACCGCGAAGAAGAGGGAGCGGGGCCAGCCATGGGTGTACGTGGTGCTGGCCGGCGGCCTCGTGGTCCTGGTGGGCCCGTTCGTGTGGATGCTGCTCGGCTCGGTCAAGCCGGACGCGGAGATCCGCCGGGTGCCGCCGACCTGGCTGCCGGAGGCGCCCACGCTCGACAACTACCGCCACCTGTTCACCGAGCTGGACTTCCCGGCGTTCTTCCTCAACAGCGTGCTGGTGGCCGGCGCCGTCACCGTGGGCAACCTCGTGTTCTGCTCGATGCTCGGCTACGCCCTGGCGAAGCTGGAGTTCCCCGGCCGGCGCGTGGTGTTCGCGCTGGTGCTGGGGATGCTGATGGTGCCGGGCATGGTCACCTTCGTGCCGCTGTTCATGCTCGTGAGCCGGCTCGGGCTGGTGGACAGCTACGCCGGGCTGATCCTGCCGTGGCTGGCCAGCCCGTTCGGGGTGTTCCTGATGCGTCAGTTCATGACCGGGCTGCCCGACGACCTGATCCAGGCGGCCCGGGTCGACGGCGCGGGCGAGCTGCGGATCTTCGCCCGGGTCGTGCTGCCGCTGTGCGGGCCGGCCCTGGCCACCCTCGGCATCCTGACGTTCCTGTCGTCGTGGAACAACTTCCTCTGGCCGCTGGTCGTCGCGCAGTCGGAGGACCGCTACACCCTGCCGGTGGCGCTGGCCCTGTACGCGATCGGCGAGAACAACACCCGCTACGGCCTGCTGATGGCGGGTTCGGTGGCCGTCATCGTGCCGGTCCTGCTGGTGTTCGTCGCGCTACAGCGGCACTTCGTCCAGGGCATCGCCACGACCGGCCTGAAGTGAGCCCATCCGCCCCACCTGACCTGACCGTCCTCACGTGAGGAGTGTCCTCGTGCGATCCAGGTCCCATCCGTTCCGCACCGCGGCGGTGCTGCTGGCCCTCGGGCTGACCGCCGCCGTCGCCCCGCCCGCCGCGGCCGCGCCACCGACAGCCCCGCCCGCCGGGTCCCCGGCCGCCGCGCTGCGGCAGTACGCCGCCGACACCTGGCGGTCGATGGCCGCCATGGTCGACCCGGGCACCGGGCTGGCGGCCGACAACGTCGGCGGCGACCTCGACGCGGCCGACCGCGCCGGGTACACGTCGCCGACCAACGTCGGCGCGTACCTGTGGAGCACCGTGGCGGCCCGGGAGACCGGCCTCGTCAGCGCCGGCCAGGCCCGCGACCGCATCGCCCGCACCCTCGCCACGCTGGGTCGGCTGGAGGTCCACGAGCCGTCCGGCATGTACTACAACTGGTACGACCCGGCGACCGGGGCGAAGCTGACCACCTGGCCCGTCGACGGCAGCGCCGTGCACCCGTTCCTGTCCAGCGTGGACAACGGCTGGCTCGCCACGGCGCTGACGGTGGTGCGGCAGGCGGTGCCGGAGCTGGCGGGTCGCGCCGACGCGCTGCTGCGCCGGATGGACTTCGGCTACTACTACGACCCGGCGCAGCGACAGCTCCGCGGCGGCTTCTGGGTCGAGCCGCCGCCGGGCTGCTCGCTGGCCGGCAACTACCGCACCGGGCCGGACGTGTTCTACACCTGCCACCACTACGGCGCGTTCAACACCGAGCCGCGCATCGCCAGCTACCTCGGCATCGCCGCCGGGCAGATCCCGCCGGAGCACTACTTCGGCACGTACCGCACGTTCGACCCGGAGGGCTGCGACTGGGCGTGGACGGAGCAGCGGGCCGTCGGCCAGTGGCGCACGTACCTGGGCGTGCGGGTGTTCGAGGGTGCCTACCGCTACCGGGGGTTGCAGCTCGTGCCGAGCTGGGGCGGGTCGATGTTCGAGGCGCTGATGGTGCCGCTGTTCGTGCCCGAGGACCGGTGGGGCCCGCGCAGCTGGGCGGTCAACCACCCGACGTACGTGCGGGCGCAGATCGAGCACGGGCTGCGGGAGGCCGGCTACGGCTACTGGGGCTTCTCCCCCGCCAACGACCCCGACGGCGGTTACCGGGAGTACGGCGTGGACCAGCTCGGCATGGACGGGCCGGGCTACACCTCCGACCAGGAGCGCACCTCGGTCGACCCCGGGTACGGCGAGTGCCGCCCCGCCCAGCCGCCGCCGGCGGGCTACGGCCGGGGCGTGGTCACCCCGCACGCGTCCTTCCTGGCGCTGCGCTACGCGCCCGACGACGCCCTGCGCAACCTGGCGAACCTGCGGCGGGACTTCGACGCGTACGGGCCGGGCGGGTTCTACGACTCGGTCGACGTGACCACCGGGCGGGTGTCGAAGCGCTACCTCGCGCTGGACCAGGGCATGGCGATGGCGGCGCTGGGCAACGCCCTGGCCCACGACGTGCTGCGCCGGCCGTTCGAGCAGGGGCCGATGCAGCAGCGGGTCGCCCCGCTGATGCGGATGGAGGAGTTCTCCCTCCCGCACCGTGGGGGGCAGCGATGACGGGCCGCCACGAGGCCGCAGGCCACCGCGCCGGGGGCCACGACGCGGGCGCCGGGGGCCACGACGTGGGCACGGGTTCGGCCGCCGGCACCGACGCCCGGGGCGACTGGACGCGGCGCATCGCGCTGCGCAGCGACGAACGCGGGGCGGCGGGCGGCACCCCGGACCTGCCGCCGCCGGCCGGGCTGGCGGCGGTCGCCGGGGTGGGCCACGTGCGGCTGTCCTGGTCGCCGGTGCCCGACGCCGTCGGCTACCTGGTGCACCGGGCCCCGCTGCGCGACGGGCGGCCCGCCGGCCCGTTCGCCCCGGTCGACCACCAGGGCGGCGACGTGCTCGCCGTGCCCGACACCTGGTACGTCGACACCACCGGCGAGCCCGGCCGGTCCTACGCGTACGCCGTGGCCGCCGTGCCCGAGGTGACCGTCACCGGTGAGCTGGGCGACCCGGTCGTCGCCGCCGCGCTGCCGGCCGCCGACGGCCCGCCGCCGACGGTGGACGTGCGCGTCGACGCCGCCGCTCCGGGCACGCCGCTGCACCGTCCCTGGCAGCCGATGATCGGCAGCGAGCGGCTGTCGCAGCTGCTGTGCGCCGACACCAGCGGCGGCCGGGAGATCGGGGCGGAGCTGCTGGCGGCCCTGCGCCGCGTCCGCGCGGAGGTGGGCGTCGAGGCCGTGCGGGCGCACGCGATCCTGCACGACGACCTGGGCGTCTACCGGGAGGTCGACGGCCGGCCGGTGCACGACTTCACCGGCGTGGACCGCGTCTACGACCTGCTGCTCTCGGCCGGGCTGCGGCCGGTCGTGGAGATCGGCTTCATGCCCCGCGACCTGGCCCGCGACCCGGAACGGACGGTGTTCGCCTACCGGGGGGTCATCTCGCCGCCGAAGGACTGGGACCGCTGGGCGGAGCTGGTCCGCGCGCTCGTCGCGCACCTGCTCGACCGGTACGGCGAGGCGGTGCTCGGCTGGGACTTCGAGGTGTGGAACGAGGCCAACCTGGAGGTGTTCTGGGCCGGCACCCGCGAGGAGTGGATGCGGCTGTACGAGGTCACCGCCCGCGCGGTCAAGGACGTCGACCCCCGCATCGCCGTGGGCGGGCCGTCGTCGGCCGCCGCCGGCTGGGTCGACGCCCTGCTGGAACACGCCGCGCGTACGGGCACGCCGGTCGACTTCGTCTCCACCCACACGTACGGCAGCCCGCCGCTGGACCTGCGGCCCACGCTGCGCCGGCTCGGTTTCCCGCACGCCCGACTGCTGTGGACGGAGTGGGGCGTCACGCCCACCCACTTCCACCCGGTCAACGACGGCGCGTCGGCGGCGACGTTCCTGCTCGGCGGCATGCGGTCGGCCGCCGGGCGGGTCGACGCCCTGTCCTACTGGGTGGCCAGCGACCACTTCGAGGAGCTGGGCCGGCCGCCCCGGCTGCTGCACGGCGGGTTCGGCCTGATCACCGTCGGCGGCATCGCCAAGCCCCGCTACCACGCCCTGCGGATGCTCGCCCGGCTCGGCGACACGGAGCTGCCGGTGCGGGCGTCCGGCGACGGCGCGGACGGCCTGGTGCAGGCGTGGGCGAGCCGGCACGCCGACGGCGGCCTCGCCGTGCTGGTCTGGGTGTCGACGCTCGACCAGTCGAAGCGCGACGGCGATCCGGCGCTGGCCCGCCGGGTCCGGTTGAGCGTGGCCGGCGGGCCCGGCGGCGGCGTGACGCTGACCCGGCTCGACCGCGAGCACGGCGACGTCACCACCCTCGCGGGCCGGCTCGGCGTCGGGGACTGGCCGACCGACGGGCAGTGGGACGCGCTGCGGGCCGCCGACGCGCTGCCGGCGGAGCCCGTCGAGCCGGACGTGGCCGGCGGGGAGGCGACGGTGGAACTGCTGGTGCCCCAGCCGGGCGCCGTGCTCGTCGAATTCGCGCCGCCTGAGCCGGCGGGCCGAGCCGCCGCGCCGGCGACGGCGGGCTGAGGCTGGCCGAGCCGTCGGCTCGGGGCGGGGCGGGGTCACACGGCGAGCGCGGCCCGGACGGCGTGCTCGGCGGTGGCCCCGCCGTCGCCGGTCGAGGTGACCCGGCCCGACTCCAGCACGTAGTAGCGCTGGGCGACCCGCAGGGCGAAGCCGAGGTGCTGCTCCACGAGGAGCACCTGGATGCCGGCGCGGGCGGTCAGCTCGACGACGCGGTCCTGGATCTCGGCGACCACCGAGGGCTGGATGCCCTCGGTGGGCTCGTCGAGCAGCAGCAGCTTCGGCCGGGTGACCAGCGCCCGGGCGATGGCGAGCTGCTGGCGCTGGCCGCCGGAGAGCAGCCCGGCCCGGCGGCGCAGCAGCGGGCGCAGCGCCGGGAACAGGTCGAGTGCCTCGGCGGTGGCCGCCGCGCCGTCGCGCCGGCCGTCGGCGACCAGCCGCAGGTTCTCCCCCGCCGTCAGGTGCGGGAAGCACTGCTGGCCCTGCGGCACGTACGCCATGCCCCGGGCGACCCGCTGGTGCGGGGCGAGCCGGGTGACGTCCTCCCCGGCCAGCTCGACGGTGCCGGCGCGGGGCCGCAGCAGGCCCACCGCGACCCGCAGCAGGGTGCTCTTGCCGGCCCCGTTGTGGCCCAGCACGGCGGCGACGCCGTCGGCGGGGACGGCGAGGTCCACGCCGTGCAGCACCTCGCTGCGTCCGTACCCGGCGTGCACGCCGCGCAGTGTCAACATCACGCCTCCGTGGGAGCGTCGACGGGGTGGCCGAGGTAGACCTCCTGCACCCGGGGGTCGGCCTGGACCTGGGCGACGGTGCCCTCGCTGAGCACGCGCCCGGCGTGCAGCACGGTCACGGTGCGGGCGAAGCGGCGCAGGAAGTCCATGTCGTGTTCGATGACGACGACGGTGCGGTCCCGGCTGACGGTCTCCAGCAGGGCGCCGGTGGCGTCGCGCTCGTCGTGGCTCATCCCGGCGACCGGCTCGTCGAGCAGCAGCAGCCGGGCGTCGGAGACGAGCAGCATGCCGATCTCCAGCCACTGTTTCTGCCCGTGGGCGAGGGTGCCGGCGAGGTGGTCGGCCCGGTCGGCGAGGCCGATGGTGTCGAGGGCGGCGACGACCTCGTCGGGCAGCCGTCGCCGGCGGCGAGCCAGCGTCCACCAGCTCCGGCCGGCCCCGGCGGCGATGTCGAGGTTCTGCGCGACGGTCAGCTCCTCGAACACGGCGGCGGTCTGGAAGGTGCGGCCGACGCCGAGGCGGGCGATGCGGTGCACGTCCCGGCCGAGCAGTTCCCGGTCGCCGAAGCGGACCGAGCCGGTGGCCCGGACCAGGCCGGTGACAGCGTCGACGAGGGTGGTCTTGCCCGCGCCGTTGGGCCCGATGAGGAAGCGCAGGTCGCCGGCGGGCACGTCCAGGTCGACGCCGTCGACGGCGGTGAAGCCGTCGAAGCTGACCCGCAGGCCCCGCACGCGCAGGCCGTCGCTCTGTGCGTCGGTCATGCCGCCGGCACCTCCGTCCGGGTCCGGCCGCCACGGGCGGGCGGGACGCGGCGCCACCAGGGCGCCCGGTCGGGCGTCGCGCGTCGGGTGCGCCGCAGCGCCCACAGCGATGCCAGGCCGCCGGGGAGGAACGCGACCACCAGCACGAACAGCAGCCCCTGCAGGTACGTCCAGGTGCCCGGGAACCGCTCGGACAGCGCGGTACGCGCCCAGGCGACCGCGACCGCGCCGAGCACCGGGCCGAGCAGGGTGGCCCGCCCGCCGACGGCGACGCCGATGACGAACTCGATGGACGGCACGATGCCGATCAGGGCGGGCGAGATGATGCCGACGGCGGGGACGAACAGCGCCCCGGCGAGGCCGGCCATGCCGGCGGCCACCACGTACGCGACGACCTTGACGGTGGCCGGGTCGTAGCCGAGGAACCGGACCCGCTCCTCCCCGTCGCGCACGGCCACCAGCAGCTCGCCGTAGCGGCTGTGGATGAGCTGGCGGGCCAGCGCGAGCAGCCCCAGCAGCGCGGCGGCGATCAGGAAGTAGACGGTGCGCTGGTTGACCGGGTCGTCGAGGTCGTAGCCGAAGAAGCCCTGGATGTCGGTGAGGCCGTTGGTGCCGCCGGTGGTGCCCTGCTGGCCGACCAGCAGGATCACCATGGCGGCGGCGAGGGCCTGGCTGAGGATGGCGAAGTAGGCGCCCCGCACGCGGCGGCGGAAGACCAGCGAGCCGAGCCCGAAGGCGACGACCATGGGCAGCAGCACGGTGGCGGGCAGGGCGAACCAGGGGCTGGCGAACGGCCGCCACCACCACGGCAGCTCGTCGAGCTGCCCGTACAGCTGCATGAAGTCGGGCAGCGCGCCGGGGCCCGCGTCGGCGAGCTTGAGGTGCATGGCCATCGCGTAGCCGCCGAGGCCGAAGAAGACGCCCTGCCCGAGGGTGAGCATGCCCCCGCGGCCCCAGGCGATGCCGATGCCGACGGCGACCATCGCGACGCACAGGTACTTGGCCAGCAGCGCCAGCCGGAAGTCCGACAGCACCAGGGGGGCCGCGCCGAACAGCAGCGCCGCGCCGGCGGCGAAGCCGAGCGCCGCGCGGGCCCGGCCGCCGGCGCGGCGTGCGGGCGGCGGCGGTGCCGGCGCGGCGGGCTCGTCGGCGGCGGTGGCCGGGCCGGTCACGGTGGTCATGCGAGGCTCCTGGTACGCAGGGTGAACAGGCCCTGTGGCCGCCACTGGAGGAACGCGACGATCGCCACGAAGACGATCACCTTGGCGACGCTGAGGGTGGTGAGGTATTCACCGGTGGCCTGGAGCACGCCGAGGGCGAAGGCGACGATCACGCTGCCCTTGAGCTGGCCGATGCCGCCGACCACGACCACCAGGAAGGCGTCGATGATGAGGTTGGTGCCCATCGTCGGGCCGATCGGCCCGAGCAGGGTCAGCGCGACCCCGGCGACGCCGGCCAGGCCGGAGCCGACGAAGAAGGTGGTGCGGTCGACCCGGGCGGTGGCGATGCCGGAGACGGCGGCGAGGTCGCGGTTCTGCACCACGGCGCGGATGCGGCGGCCCAGCGGGGTGAGCCGCAGCGCGAGGGTCAGCGCCACCACGGCCGCCACGGCGAGGCCGAGGATGAACAGCCGGTTGTTGGCGACGGTGATGCCGCCGGGCAACGCCACGTTGCCGGTGAGCAGCGCGGGCGCGCGGGTCTGCACGTTGGGGCTGCCGAAGATGTCCCGGGCCGCCTGCTGGAGCATCAGCGACACGCCCCAGGTGACGAGCAGGGTGTCCAGGGGCCGGGCGTAGAGGCGGCGGATGAGCAGCACCTCCAGCAGCACCCCGAGCGCGCCGGCCACCGCGAAGGCGACGGGCAGGGCGACCAGCAGCGACCAGCCGGCCGAGGTGATCGTCTGCTGGAGCACGTAGGTGGTGTAGGCGCCGGCCATGATGAACTCGCCGTGGGCCATGTTGATGACGTTCATCTGGCCGAAGGTGAGCGCGAGCCCGAGCGCGACGAGCAGCAGGACCGCGCCGATGCTGATGCCGGTGAAGAGCTGTCCGAACAGGACTGTCACGGTTGCTCCGAGGAGGGGTGGGGCCCGGGCGGCGCAGGGGCCGCCCGGGCCGGGTGGTCAGCTCAGGCCGGTCGCCCAGGGGTAGCTCTTGAGGTACGGGTCGGGCTTGATCGGCTGGCCGGAGTTCCACACCTCGGTGATCAGCCCGTCCGCGCCGACCTTGCCGATCCGGGCGGTCTTGGCGATGTGCTGGGTCGGGCCGTCCACGGTGACCAGGCCCTCGGGCGCCTCGTAGGTGATGCCGCCGGCGGCGGCGCGGACCTTCTCCACGTCGAAGGAGCCGGCCTTGGTGACCATCTCCTTCCACAGGTACACGGCGACGTACGCGGCCTCCATCGGGTCGCTGGTCGGCTTGTCCGCGCCGTACTTCGCCTTGTACGCGGCGACGAACTTCGCGTTCGCCCCGCCCGGGGTGGTCTGGTAGTAGTTCCAGGCGGTCAGCTGGTCCTTGAGATATTGCGTGCCGATGCCCTTGACCTCCTCCTCGGCGATCGACACGGACACCACGGGCATGCTGGTCGCGTTGAGCCCGGCGGACGTGTATTCCTTGAAGAACGCCACGTTGCTGTCGCCGTTGAGGGTGTTGAACACCGCGTCGGCCTTGGCCGACTTCACCTTGTTGACGATGGTGCCGAACTCGGTGGAGCCGAGCGGGGCGTAGTCCTCGCCGAGGACGGTCATCCCGTTGGCCTTCGCGTACGCCTTGATGATCTTGTTGGCCGTGCGGGGGAAGACGTAGTCGCTGCCCACGAGGTAGACCGACTTCTTGCCCTGCGCCTTGAGGTAGTCCAGGCCGGGGACGATCTGCTGGTTGGTCGTCGCCCCGGTGTAGAAGATGTAGGGCGACTGTTCCAGGCCCTCGTACTGCACCGGATAGAACAGCAGCGCCTTGTTCTTCTCGAACACCGGCTTGACGGCCTTGCGGCTGGCCGAGGTCCAGCAGCCGAAGACGGCGGCGACGCGGTCCTCGGAGATGAGCTTCTCGGCCTTCTCGGCGAAGGTCGGCCAGTCCGAGGCGCCGTCCTCGCCGACCGGCACGATCTTCTTGCCGAGGACGCCGCCGGCCGCGTTGATCTCCTCCACGGCGAGCATGATCGAGTCGCGGACGGTGACCTCGCTGATGGCCATGGTGCCGGAGAGCGAGTTGAGCAGGCCCACCTTGACGGTGTCGCCCGAGACGTCGGCGCTGACGCCCGTTCCCGACGTGCTGTCGGAGGTCTTGCTGCCGCACGCGGCCAGCGCGGCTGCGACGACGAAGGCCATGGTGCCGGCCAGGATGCGGCGGCCCCGGAACAGTGACATGCAATCTCCCCTGCGGTGAGCGTGGAGCGACGACCACCGGCCCTGTCGGGCCGGGCTGCATTGCCATTGGCGATTGGTGATTGGTGAAGCGGTGCGGTCACGGGTGTCGCGTCGGGCGGAAAGGCCGGCCGGCGGGTGGGACGCCGGCCGATCATCCGCAGTGGACGTCGGGCTGGGCAAAGCCTCAACTCGATTCATTGCGGCCACGTTTCCCGGCCCTTAATTGCCTGTTTCCCGAACGGCCGGTAAGGCCAGCTCAGCGGCCGAAAATCAGCAAAGGCCGCCACCATCTCCGGAGGATTCACGGAGAACGGGGACGGCCCACATCAGACATTCGGAAGAACGGTGACCCGCGCGCCGGAATTGCATTTCGACGGAACGGCGGGCGAGCCAGTTACTTCCTGCGTGAAGGATTTTAGCGGGGTCCCCCGGCCGGCTGTCAAGCGCCCCTACAGCTCCGCCAGCACCGCGAAGTCGAGCCCGTCGGCCTCGGCCAGGTAGATCCGCTGGCGCACGTGCCGCCCCCGCAGCCGCAGCTCCCCCCGCGGCCCCTGGTACGACACCGCGTCGGCGGCGGCCCCGATCGCCCGCACGTCCAGCGTGCGGGCCCGGGCGATCAGCGCCGCCAGCAGCATCACGCCCTCGTAGCAGGACTCCCCCAGGCTGCCCAGCGGCGGCGCCTCCACCCCGAACCGGCGGGCGAACGCCCCGTGGAAGTCGAGGTTCTCCCGGGTGACCAGGCCGGCGAAGAACCCGGCCGTGCTGTACAACCGGCGGGTCGCGCCCGCCCCGCTGGCCAGCAGCATGTTCTCGTCCATCAGCGTGCTCAGCCGCAGGCAGCGCTGGTCCAGCCCGCTGCGGGCGAACGCCCGGTTGAACCGCACCGCGTCCGCGCCGACCAGCAGCATCAGCACCCCGTCCGCCTCGGACTGCTCGACGGCGCGCAGGACGGGGCCGAAGTCGTGGGTGCCCAACGGCAGGAACCGCTGCCCGCACACCCGCGCCCCGCTGCGCAGCGCGTACCGCTGGGCGGCGCGGGCCGTGCGGCGCGGCCACACGTAGTCGTTGCCCACCACGTACCACCGGCGCACGCCCTGCTCGCGGGCCAGCAGCCGCATCGCCGGCCAGAGCTGCGCGTCGGGCGTCTCGCTGGTGAGGAATACCCCCTCGGTGCGCTCGCCGCCCTCGTAGAGCGCCGTGTAGACGTACGGCACCCGGTGCGCGACGCGCGGGGCCACCGCCTGCCGCACCGACGAGATGTGCCAGCCGGTCACCCCCTGCACCGCGCCGGTCGACACCAGCGCCTCCACCTCGGCGGCCACCTCGGCCGGCGGGGCGCCGCCGTCGACGGGCACCAGCCGCAGCTCGCGGCCGAGCACCCCGCCGGCGCGGTTGATCTCCTCCATCGCGAGCTGGGCGCAGAGCTCGCAGGTCGGGCCGAACATCCCGGCGGGCCCCCGCATCGGGTAGACCAGCGCGACGCTGACCACCGACCGGTCCACGGTGAGCCAGGGCGCGGGAAGGTGGAACGTCTGCCCCGGCTGGGGATGCGGCGCACCAGCCGGACGCCCTGCCGGCACGGACATGACGACATGATTGCCGCCGGCCGGTGCCCACACCAGACCCGGTCAGGATGCGGGATCTTTTCGGTACGATGACAGCCCCACCGAACGGGGGAGAGCCATGCCCGAGGTGCCCGCGACGCCCGTCGACCTGCTGCGTGCGCTGACCCGTGCCGAGCGGCTGCTCGCCCGGCGGGTCGGCGGTGTCCTGGCCGCCGAGGGCCTCACCGTGGAGGCATGGCGGGTGCTGTGCCTGCTCGCCGACGGGCAGGGGCACCCGATGAGCGAGGTCGCCGCCGAGGAGTCCCTACCGCCGGGGACGCTGACCAAGCTGGTCGACCAGCTCGTCGACCAGAACCTGGTCTACCGGCGGATCGACCCGCAGGACCGGCGGCGCATCCGCGCGTACCTGACCGCCCGGGGCCGCCGCGAGCAGGAACGCGTCGACGCCCTGGTCCGGGCGGACCTGGCCGACCTGACCACCGACGACGACCTCGCGCTGGCCGGGGCGCTGGCCGCGCTGGTCGACCGGCTGGGCGCCGGCCGCCGCCCGGTCGGCGCGGGGGCCGGCCCGCGCCCCCGCGTCGCGACCCGCTGACGCCCGCAGCCGCCGCCCCGGGCCGGCCACATCCCGCGCCCGTCCGCTCAGGCCAGGGTGAGCCGCTCGCGCAGGGTGTGCGCGTCGGCGGCGGTGGCGGTGAGCAGCGCCGCCGGGCCGCCGGCCAGCGCCAGCCAGGCCACCGCGCCACCGTCGCCGGTCGCCGGCCGCGCCCGGGGGACGGGCAGGCCGCCGGACCGCACCCCGACGCCGGGCGGCATCCCGACGCCGGGTGCCGCCCCGGGACCCGGCTGCGCGGCGGGACCGGGCGGGACGTCGGGGCCCACCAGCAGCAGCGAGCCGGTCGCCGGGGTCCCGCCGAGCACGGCGGGCCCCGCCCAGCCGGGCGCGGACGGGCCGACCGCCGTCGACTGGCGCAGCAGCGGCCGGCCGCCGTGGTCGACCGACGTGCGGACGACGGCGTCGCCCGGCGACTCGCCGTACCGGCCGCAGATCAGCTCGTCGCGCCAGGTCAGCCGGGCCCCGGCGGCCAGCTCGACCCGCGACTCGGCGACGTGGTCGCAGCCGGCCGCCGCGACGAGCTGCTCCGGCACCCAGTGCAGGGTGCCCCCGTCGTGCACCACCGCGTGCACCCGCATCCGGGACGCCGCCGCCCCGGGGCGGCCGGGCAGCGCCACCGAGGCGGCCACGCTGCCGACGCGCAGCGCCGCCCCGGGGCCCACCTCTACCTCCAGCAGCAGGTCGTCGCCGCCGAGCGGGCCCGCCGCGCCGCCCACCACGTACACCGTGGCGACCCCGCCCTCGGCGGCGGTGGACCGCAGCAGCAGCGGCGACTCGCCGCGCAGCTCCGTGAGACGGGTCCTGCCGCGACCGTCGGCCCGCGCCACCACCCGGGCCCGCGCGCGCATCAGGCGACGGCCACGGCGGCCCGGTGGTGGGCCAGCTCGTGCCGGATCCACCCGGCCACCCGGGTCGCCTCCGGGTCGCCGACGATGGACAGGAAGACCGTCGGCAGGTCGCCGCGCCGGGCCCGCGCGTCGCGGTCCATCACGTCGAGGTCCGCGCCGACCATCGGCGCGAGGTCCGTCTTGTTGATCACCAGGAGGTCGGCGGCGGTGACCCCGGGCCCGCCCTTGCGCGGCACCTTGTCGCCGCCGGCCACGTCGACCACGAAGATCTGCCGGTCGATCAGGCCCCGGCTGAACGTGGCCGTCAGGTTGTCCCCGCCGCTCTCCACGAGCACCAGGTCCAGCGGGCCGACCGCCTCGCACAGCTCGTCGATCGCGTCGAGGTTCGCGCCGATGTCGTCGCGGATCGCCGTGTGCGGGCAGCAGCCCGTCTCCACCGCCCGGATCCGGGCCGGGTCGAGCACGCCGGCCCGGCGCAGGAAGTCCGCGTCCTCGGTGGTGTAGATGTCGTTGGTGACCACGCCGAGGCGCAGCTCGGTGGCGAACGCCCGGCACAGCGCGGCCACCAGGGCGGTCTTGCCCGAGCCGACCGGCCCGCCGATGCCGATGCGCAGCGGCCGGGCCGCCGCCGGCAGCGGGGCGTGCGGGTCGACCCCGGGCTCGGGGTGGGTGTGGGGGACGTCCTCGTCGTGCGACGAGGTCAGGGGAACGGATTCAGGACGCAAAGAGACGCACCTCCCAGGTGGTGTGGACTTCGGCATGGATGTCGGTGAGGGGGGCCGCGCCGGCCGGCAGCCACTCCGGCGGCCCGTCGGCAGCGGCCACCGCCCGCGCCGCTGTGGCGTCGACGTCGGCCGTCAGGGCGGCGAGCAGCCCGTGCACGCGGTACGGGTCGAGGCCGAGCAGCCGCACCGCCGCGCTCGCCGGGCCGGTCACCGACCCGTACGCGGCGGCGGTCGCCAGCTCGGCCGGGTCGAGGCCGGCGGCCGAGGCGACCAGCCCGAGCACCAGCGGCTGGTGCGGCCCGGTCGGGTCGGCGGGCAGGGCGGCGAACGGCCCGCCCGGCCACAGCGCCCGCCCGGCGCGCAGCAGGGCCCGCCCCTGCCGGCGCGAGACCGCGCGCAGCGCCGGGGCGGCCGTGCGGGCGTCCAGCTCGGCGTCGAGCCGGGCCAGCACGGGGCCGGGGTCACCGGCCGCCGCCGCCCGGTGCGCCGCCACCGCGAACGCGGCGGCGACCAGCCCGCCGGTGGCCAGCCGACCGACCAGGAAGCCGCGCAGCGACGCCAGGTCGGTGACCAGACCGGCGGCGACGGCGGCCTCCAGCCCGCTGGAGTGGGCGTGCGCGCCGGCCGGGAACCGCCCGTCGGCGAGCAGGAGCAGCATGCTCGTCATCGTCGTCAGAACAGGTGGTAGAGCTGGGCCATCGGCAGCTCCGTCACCGGGTCCGGCTCGACCACCTCGCCGTCGATGCGCACGGTGAAGGTGTCCGGGTCGACCTCGATGCGCGGCATGGCCCCGTTCTCGGGCAGGTCGGCCTTGCCCCGCGACCGCACGTCGGCGACGGGGACCAGCGGCCGGCGCACGTCGAGGCGGAGGCCGGCCTCCAGCGCCGCCGGGGCCACGAACGCGAGGCTGGTCGCCGCCGGCACCACGCCGTGCGCGCCGAACATCGGCCGGGGCAGCACCGGCTGCGGCGTCGGGATCGACGCGTTCGCGTCGCCCATCTGCGCGTACGCGATCATGCCGCCCTTGAGCACCAGGTGCGGGCGTACGCCGAAGAACGCCGGGTCCCACAGCACCAGGTCGGCGAGCTTGCCCGGCTCCACCGACCCGATCTCGCGTTCCAGGCCGTTGGCCATCGCCGCGCAGATGGTGTACTTCGCGACGTAGCGGCGGGCCCGGCGGTTGTCGGCGCGCCCGTCGCCGGGCAGCGCGCCCACCCGCCGCTTCATCACGTGGGCGCTCTGCCAGGTGCGGGTGATCACCTCGCCGATGCGCCCCATCGCCTGCGAGTCGGAGCCGATGATGGAGATCGCGCCGAGGTCGTGCAGCAGGTCCTCGGCGGCCATCGTCGACGGGCGGATCCGGCTCTCGGCGAACGCCAGGTCCTCCGGCACCGCCGGGTTGAGGTGGTGGCAGACCATCAGCATGTCGAGATGCTCGGCGAGGGTGTTGCGGGTGTACGGGCGGGTCGGGTTCGTCGACGACGGCAGCACGTTCGGCTCGCTGGCGACGGTGATGATGTCCGGCGCGTGGCCGCCGCCCGCCCCCTCCGTGTGGTACGAGTGGATGGCCCGGCCGGCGATCGCGCGCAGCGTGTCGGCGACGAACCCGGCCTCGTTGAGGGTGTCGGTGTGGATGGACACCTGCACGCCGGAGGCGTCGGCCACCCGCAGGCAGGCGTCGATGGCCGCCGGGGTGGTCCCCCAGTCCTCGTGCAGCTTGAAGCCGCCCGCGCCGGCCCGCAGCTGTTCCCACAGCGCCTCCTCGGAGACGGTGTTGCCCTTGCCGAGCAGCAGCACGTTCACCGGGAACGCGTCCAGTGCCTCGTGCATCCGGGCCAGGTGCCAGGCGTTCGGGGTGACCGTGGTGGCGCGGGTGCCCTCGGCGGGGCCGGTGCCCCCGCCGACGAGGGTGGTGATGCCGCTGGTCAGCGCCTCGTGCACGAGCTGCGGGCAGATGAAGTGCACGTGGGTGTCGACGGCACCGGCGGTGAGGATGCGCCCGTTGCCGGCGATCACCTCGGTCGCCGGGCCGATCACCAGGTCCGGGTGGACGCCCGGCATCGTGTCGGGGTTGCCGGCCCGGCCGAGTGCGACGATCCGGCCGTCGCGCAGCCCGACGTCGGCCTTGACCACGCCCCAGTGGTCGAGCACCACCGCGCCGGTGATCACCGTGTCGAGGGCGCCCTCGGCGCGGGTGACCCGGGACTGGCCCATCGACTCCCGGATCACCTTGCCGCCGCCGAAGACCATCTCGTCGCCGCCGACGCAGTGGTCGACCTCCACCTCGATGAGCAGGTCGGTGTCGGCGAGCCGGATCCGGTCGCCCGTGGTGGGCCCGTACAGGTCGAGGTAGCGCCGCCGGTCCAGTTCGCTCACCGGTCCGACCTCCCGTCCGGTGCGGCGGCTGCCTCCGGCGCCGCGGTGGCGCGCGGGGCCGCGTCCAGCGGGCCGGCGACCTCGCCGCGCAGGCCGGCGACGATGCGGGCCCCGCCCAGCGGCACCAGCTCCACCTGGCGGCTGACCCCCGGCTCGAACCGCACGGACGTGCCGGCGGGCACGGCGAGCCGCTGGCCGTACGCGGCGGCGCGGTCGAAGCGCAGGCCGGGGTTGGCCTCGGCGAAGTGGTAGTGCGAGCCGACCTGCACCGGCCGGTCGGCGGTGTTGACCACCAGCAGGGTGGTCACCGGCAGGCCGGCGTTGATCTCGACCGGGCCGTCGCCGGGCAGCACCTCCCCGGGGATCACGGGATCGGGTGGTGCACCGTCACCAACTTGGTGCCGTCCGGGAACGTCGCCTCCACCTGCACCTCCTTCAGCAGCTCGGGGACACCGTCGAGCACGTCGTCGCGGCCGAGCACGCCGCGACCGGCCGACATCAGGTCCACGACCGACCGCCCGTCGCGCGCGCCCTCCAGCAGGAACGCGGTGATGATGGCGACGGCTTCGGGATAGTTGAGGCGCAGGCCGCGCTCGCGGCGGCGACGGGCGACGTCCGCCGCGACGTGCACGAGCAGGCGATCCTGCTCGTGGGGGCTGAGGAACACGGAAACCTCCGGGCGGTCCGGCGTGCACGCTCCCGCAGTCGCGGCGCGCGTCGACGGGCGCCGGACGAGAGAGGGTCACACGTGACCGCCGCCGGCCGTCGGCGGTTCGCCCCGGGACCCCACCGGCCCCGGCCCGATCCTACGGCCGCGCAGCGGTGTGGGGGCTGGGAACGGACCGCACCGCCAACCGCTGACCAGACCGTAGAGGATCGCCGGGCACGGTCGCAACGGCCGGGACGGCGACATGGCGCGCCTCACCGCCCCACCCCACCCCGGCGTCAGCGGCGCAGGCGGATCGTGTAGGTGCGCGACTGCGAGCCGTCCTCGCTGGTCACCGACACGGTCGCCGTACGGCTGCCGGCCCTCGGCTGGCGCACGACGACGGTGGCGTACGGGTCGGCGGCCACGGCGGTGACGCACGGCAGCCCACCCCGGCGGGTCACGGTGTAGGACAGCTTCCCCGGATCGAAGCCGGCCAGCGGCACCCCGTCGAGGGCGATGCCGGCGGCGGAGGCGTCCGACGACGTGCCGGGCGCGGCGGCGAAGACCTCGATCTCGCTGGCGGTGATGTGCCGGTCCGGGTGGGCCGTGAGCACGATCCGCACCGCGTCCGTGGCGGCGGTCACCGGCACGTCGACGGCGGGGGCGCTCGCCGTGCCCGTCGGGACGGCCACCGTTGCGCCGGCGTCGACCCAGCCGCCCTGCGGGTCGCGGACCTGCGCCCGCAGGCTCTGCGGATAGCTGTCGGAGCCGTCGCGGTAGAAGTGGACGACGACCCGGGTGAGCCTCCGGCGCTCCGGCAGGGTGACGGTGAGCGTGTCGGAGGGGTTCTTCGTCCCCGACCGCCAGTTCGACCACGCCTTGTCCGTCAGCACGCCGTTGGCCAGGCCATCCGGCGAGTAGCCGGGCTCGGTGAAGGTGGCGACGACGCCCGCCGGGGCCGCCCGCTCCTCGACCGGCGGGGTCACCTGCACCCGCACGCTCGCCGCGAGGGTGCGCCCGTCGCCCGCGTCGGCCTGCCCGGCGAGGGTGACGACGCCGGGGGCGTCGAACGCGCCGGCCGGCGGCGGCTGCCAGCGCACCGGGCGCTGCACCGTCGCGCCCCGCCGGGCCACCGCGGTGACCGTGGCCGGCAGCGTCGGCTCGCCGCCGACGGCGGCCTTCGCCCGGGTGGGCCGCGTCGCCACGAGGGTGTCGACCACGACCGTCGCCCGGGCGACGTGGGCGCGCCCGAGGGCGTCGGTGGCGCGGCCGGTGACCCGCACGGTGCCGGGCCGCTGCCACCTCGACGCGGCGGGCAGCTTCCAGGTGACCGGCAGCGTCCCCCGGGCGCCGTCGCGGCGGACCGGGACGACGGTGTCCGGCAGCGCCGGGGCGACCCCGGGGACCGTGAACGCGTCGGTGGGCGCGATCCGCAGGACCGTCTCGTCGGTCACCCGCCAGCGCTGGTTGGCCCCCGAGTTGGCCAGCCAGGAGGTGACCGCCGCGCCGTCGCCGGTGGCCTGGCCGCCGACCTCCAGCAGGCGGCGCGAGCCGACGTTGACGAGGGTGTACGTGCCGTCGCCCGTGGTGGACAGGATCCACTGTGCCTGCGGGCCCGGCGCGGCGACGGCGGGGACGAGGGTGACGGCCTGGTCGACGACGGCGACCTGGCGGGTGCCGTCGGCGGTGGCGACGGCGTACCGGGCCCGGTTGCCCGTGCCCCCGGCGAGCCGGGTGAGCCGCCACAGCTGGTCCGCGCTCGCCGGGTCGGTGGTGCGGATGACCGCGCCGGAGCCGGTGCCGCCGGCCGGGGCGAGGGAGCGGCCGCTCTGCACGCCGGTGAGGCGGTAGACGTGGCCGTCGCGCACCAACGCCGCGCCGGGGGCGACCCCGGAGACGCCGGTGACCAGGAACGTCGTCACCGACTGGGCGGGCACGTCCACCCGGGCGGCGCGGTCGCGCACGGCGACGGGGGCGCCGCGCCGCAGCGCCCCGTCCGCGCTGGTGACGACGGGGGTCACGGTCGCGTTCGCGGCGACGGCGCCGAACGCCGACAGGTCCAACGCGACGGTACGGGCGGCGGTGCTGTCGTTGACGTGCACGACGGTGGCCCGCCCGCCGGTGGCCACGGCGGCGACGCTGGAGGTGTCGTTCACGGCGACGAGCCGGTCGCCGGGGCGGATGTGGTGGGTGAAGTTGCGGACGGTGTCGAACTTGGTGTTCGTGTAGATCGGGCAGGTCCGCAGGGTGTCGGCGGCGGTGCAGTCGAACGGGAGCTGGATGCTGCCCCAGTTGGAGCCCTGCGGGAACTCGCCGCCGGGCTTCATGTTGTCGTAGTCCTCGACCGGCTGCCAGAACACCCACGCCGACGGTTCCAGCTCGCGCAGGTCGTCGACCATGTGCCGGGCCATCCCGAGGCCGGGGGCCATGCTGGTGAGGCTGTGCCCGTCGCCCCAGGAGCCCTCCACCTCGCTCATCCACAGCGGCTTGTCCTCGCCCTTGGCGATGTCGCGGGCGGTGGTGCGCTGGCCCGTGCCGTAGGTGTGCACGTTGAGCTGGTCGACCAGGCCGCGTACGTCGTCGGGGTAGGCGTTCCAGTTCGTGGCGAACGTGCCGGGGTTGGTCTCGTCCATGGCGGACACGCGGGTCCCGCTGCCGGCGGCGCGCAGCTCGGCGGCGACCGCCCGGACGACCTGCTGCTGGAGGCCGGGGCCGGCGTGGGCGCCCTCCTGCCGACCGCCGACCGGGTTGCCGTCGGCACCCAGCCGGGTGCTCCAGTAGGTGGTGTTCGGCTCGTTGAGCGGGTCGATCGTGTCGACGGTGATGCCGTGCGCGGCCTCCAGGCGCTGGGTGACCCGCACGAGATAGGTCGCGAAGTCGTCGACCCGGTCGGCGCGGATCTGGTCGGCGGCGGGGTCGAAGCCGCCGGAGACGTACCCGCTGACGGTCTGGAACCACGGCGGCGAGTTGCTGAAGGTCTCCCACTGGGTGACGTCGTTCTTGATCCGGTCGACCCACCAGCGCTGCGCGCGGTCGGCGTCCGGGTTCCAGTGCTGCGGGTTGTCCGGGTCCCACCAGTCGGTGTCGGCGCGGGTGGTGCCGTCGGGGGCCCGCCACCAGCCGGGCACCGCGCCGCCGGGGCGCAGGTAGTCGGGGACGTCGGGGGCGTTGCCGCCGCCGATGTTGTAGCGGGCGATGTTGAGGTTGAGGCCCTGTTCGCCGAAGACGAGGTCGGCCAGGCGCTGCCGGATCTCCTCCGGGTAGCCGCCGGTGGCGTTGGCGAACCAGACGAGGCTGGTGCCCCACCCCTGGAACTCCTGCCCCTGATAGGACGGGTCGGGGCGGACGGTGACCACCGGGAGCGCGGCGGCCCCCGGCGCGGCCGCGCCCCCGGCCCCGGCGGCGGATCCGGTTGCCGGCGCGGCGGAGGCGGGGCCGGCGCCGGGCGCGACGGCGACGCCGAGGGTGACGACGGCCGCCGTGACCGCGGCGGCCAGCCCCCGGCGGGACGGGTGTCTGCTCATGTGGACGATCTCCTCCGACGGGTGGTGGTGAGCCGGTGGATCGCGCCGCGTTCCTGCGGCGGGCGCGCTACCTCGATGTTTACGCAAACATCGAGTGTTGCGATGCTCCCAGTCGGCCCGTGGCCCGTCAAGCACGGCCGGCATACTGGGCTGCGCCGCGTGAGCACCGCGGCGGAGCCGGCACGAGACGCCGGCCGCAGGCGGGGCGAGAGGAGCGAGGCGGGATGAGTCGGTCCGGCCCCGACGGGGCGACCCAGGAGCCCGCCGGCGCGGGCCGCCCCCGCGCCGGCCGGCGGCGGGGCGTCTCCATGGCCGACGTGGCGCGGCTGGCCGGCGTCTCCGCGCAGACCGTCTCCCGCGTCTCCACCGGTCACCCCGGCGTCGTCGACAGCACGCGCGAGCAGGTCCTCGCCGCGATGCGGCAGCTCGGCTACCGCCCCAACAGCGCCGCCCGCGCGCTCAAGTACGGCGAGTTCCGCACCATCGGCGTCATCCTGTTCTCCCTGTCGAGCACCGGCAACAGCCGCACCCTGGAGGCGATCGCCACCCACGCCGCCGACGCCGGCTACGTGATCACCCTCATCCCCGTCGGGGCACCCACCCAGGACCGCCTGCTCGGGGCCTTCACCCGGCTCGGCGAACTCGCCGTCGACGCGGTCATCGTCATCATGGAGGTGCACCTGCTGGACGCCGCGACCGTCGCCGTCCCACCCGGCGTGCACGTCGTCGTGGTCGACTCCGACGCCGGCGACCGCTACCGCGTCGTCGACACCGACCAGGCCGACGGGGCGAGCCAGGCCGTGCACCACCTGCTCGACCTCGGCCACCGCACGGTGTGGCACGTCGCGGGGCCCCGGGAGTCGTTCGCCGCACAGCGGCGCGCGCTGGCCTGGCGTACCACGCTGCGGGAGCACGGCCGCCCGGCGCCGCGGGTGCGGCGCGGCGACTGGTCGGCGGAGTCCGGCTACCGCGCCGGCCTCGACCTGGCCGGCGAGACCGACTGCACGGCGGTCTTCGTCGCCAACGACCAGATGGCCCTCGGGGTGCTGCGCGCGCTGCACGACCGGGGCCGGTCGGTGCCCCGCGACGTCAGCGTCGTGGGCTTCGACGACATCGCCGACGCCGGAGCGTTCATCCCGCCCCTGACCACCGTGCACCAGGACTTCGCGGAGGTCGGCCGCCGCTGCGTCGAGGCGGTGCTGCGCCAGGTCCGCACCGGCGTGCCGGAGACCGGCACCACCCTGGTCTCCACCCGCCTGGTGGTACGCCAGAGCACCGCGCCCCCGCCGGGCGGCTGAGGCGGTGGCCCGGCGGAGCCCCTCCCAGCGCCGCCTCCAGGCGCGCTCTCGCCCTCAGCCGGCCCCGGCGAACCGCCGCAGCTTGTCCGGGTTCACCACGATGAGCACCCGCTCGACCCCCCGGTCGGAGCAGTCCAGGGCGACGAGGGACTGCGGGCTGCCGTCGGCGTTCGTCACCAGCAGCGAACCGCCGCCGTTGACCTCGACGAACCGGAACCCGGCGGTGTGCCAGTACTTGCGCAGGACGTTGTCCAGGAACGTGGTCACCCGCCCGACGCCGGCCAGCTCCTTGCGCGCGGCGTTGACCCGGCCGCCGCCGTCGGACCACGCCCGGACGTCCTCGGCGAGCAGCCGCTCCAGGGCGGCCACGTTGCCCTCCCGGGCGGCGTCGAGGAACGCCTCGACCAGCTCCCGCCGGCGCACCGGCGCCACGGGCGAGGGGCGCTGCGACGCCAGGTGCCGGCGCGCCCTGCTGACCAACTGCCGGGCGTTGACCTCGGAGGTGTCGAGCACCTCGCCGACCTGCCGGTGGGAGTAGTCGAACGCCTCGCGCAGCACGTACGCGGCCCGCTCGGTCGGCGTGAGCCGCTCCAGCAGCAACAGGACCGCCAAGTCCAGCGCCTCGGCCCGCTCCGCGCCCAGCGCCGGGTCGGCGCTGGTGTCCACCGGCTCAGGCAGCCACGGACCCACGTACCGCTCGCGGACTGCGCGCGCCGACGTGGCGGCGTTGATGGCCAGCCGGGTTGTCGTCGTGGTGAGGAACGCCGCCGGGTTGCGCACCGCCCCGCGTTCGGCCGACTGCCAGCGCAGCCACGCGTCCTGCACCACGTCCTCGGCCTCGGCGACGCTGCCCAGCATCCGGTAGGCGATGCCGAACAGGCGCGGCCGCACCGCCACGAACTCGGCCAGCCCGTCCCCGGGCCCCGCCGGGGACGGGACGGCCGTCGTCGCCGCGTTGTACGTCTCGTCGACCGTCACGGGGCCAATCTAGCCGGCGTCGCCGCCGCGCCCGTTTCGGCGGGCCCGAGCGGCACCAGCGAGTGTTCCCCCAGCGCCGCACCGAAGTACGTCGCACCCGGATCGGTCACCACCTCGCGGGAGTCGCCGCTCGCGGCGAGGACGGAGCGGCCCAGCTCGTCGAGGCGGAACCGTTCCGGGCCGGCGACCTCGACGACGCCGTCCACCGGCGCGCCGACGGCGACCTCCCGCAGCGCCGCGACCACGTCGTCGGCCGCCACGGGCTGGATGAACACCGGCGCGAGACGCACCACGTCGCCGTCACCGCCGGCGTCGACGATGGTCCGGACGAACTCGACGAACTGCGTCGCGCGCACGATCGAGTACGGGATGCCGGAGGCGACGACGAGTTCCTCCTGGGCGACCTTCGCCCGCATGTAACCGCTGTCGGGGATCCGGTCGACGCCGACGATCGACAGCACCACGTGGTGCCGCACGCCCGCCCCGGCCTCGGCGGCGAGGAGGTTGCCGGTCGAGGTCCGGAAGAACTCCAGCACGGGCGCGTCCTCGAACGAGGGCGAGTTCGACACGTCGACCACGACGTCCGCGCCGTCGAGCACCCCGGCCAGCCCCTCGCCGGTCAGGGTGTTCACCCCCGTCTTCGGGGACGCGGCGACGGCCTGGTGGCCCTCCCGGTCGAGCGCGGCCACGAGCCGGGAGCCGATGAGCCCGGTACCGCCGATGACGACGATCTTCATGATCGGATCACTTCCCTCCGCGTACGCGGCGCGGCGCGCCGCCCTGTCACCCGTACGACCGGGCAGCTCCCCGAACCGTGACAAGCGCCCGCGGGCCGCGGCGCGCGTCACCGGTCGGCGGCGGTGCGTGACGGGTTGCTACGGTGTGCGTGACGGTCACCGGTGTGTCCCTTGGGGAGGGTCGGCATGTGGGCGGACGAGGCCGCGCTGGACGCGGCGACCCGCCGGCTCGACGAGTGGGAGTCGTCGTTGGCCGACCGGGCCGCCAATGCGCGGGCGCTGTCGGCGCGGGTGCGGGCCCTGACCGGCACCGCCCACAGCCCCGACCGGGCGGTCGAGGTCACCGTCGACGCCACGGGTCTGCTGGTCGACCTGCGGCTCGACGAGCAGATCCGGCAGCACCCGGCGGCACACACCGCCCGGCAGATCGTCGCCACGACTCGGGCCGCGCACGCCGACCTGCTGCGGCAGCTCACCGAGGCGACCACGCAGACCCTCGGCGACGACGACCCGGCCGGGCGGGCCATCATCGACGGCCACCGGCGGCGGCTCGACCCCGGCCAGGGCCCGCCCGATGGCCGCCGGTGACGGCATCCGGGTCGACCCCGGCGACCTGACCGCCCACGCCGCCCACCTGGAACGCTGCGCCGGCAGCCTCGACACCGCCCGGCAGGCCGGGCAGCACGTCCGGCTGGACGCCGACGCGTACGGCCAACTGTGCGCGATCATGCCGGTGCTGCTCGACGCCCTCCAGCAGACCCTGGTCGGCGGCGTCGACGCCGCGGCCCGGTCGGTGCGCGACACCGCCACCAGGCTGCGCTCCGGCGCCGAGGGCTACCGCGCCGCCGACGCCCGCGCCGAGCAACGGTTCCATCGCGTACGAGACGCGCGGTGACCGGCAACCCGCTCGTCGCCGCCCCGCAGGACGCCGCCCCCAGCGCCTGGGTCGGCATCTGGATCTGCGAGGACATCGAGCTCATCGCGCAGGGCGTACGCGACGGCAGCTGGATCGACGGCAGCCTCGGCGTGGTCAGCGCCGGCCTCGACGCCCTCGCCTTCGTCTCCGACCCGGTCGGCGCCCTGCTGCAATACGGCATCGCCTGGCTCATCGAGCACGTCAAGCCCCTCAGCGAGGCGCTGGACTGGCTGGCCGGCGACCCGGCGCAGATCACCGCGCACGCCCAGACCTGGCGCAACGTCGCCGCGTCGCTGCGCGACGACGCCGCCGAGCTGACCCACGCCGTACGCACCGAGGTCGCCGGCTGGGGCGGCGACGCCGGCCCCGCCTACCGGTCCTGGGCCGCCGGGCAGCACCAGGCGATCGGCGGCCTCGCCCAGGCCGCCGACACCCTGGCCGCCATCACCGAGGGCGCCGCCGGCCTCGTCGCCGCCGTCCGGCTCCTGGTCCGCGACGCCATCGCCACCTGCGTCTCCCGCCTTATCGTGTACGCGGGAGAACTCGTCGCCACCGCCGGCCTCGCCACGCCGGTGGTCGTGGAGCAGGTCACCACGACGGTGGCGTCGTGGGCGGCGCGGATCGCCCGGCTGCTACGCGGGCTACTGGCCAGCCTGCGGCGGCTGATGCCGCAGATCCGGCGGCTCGGCGAGCTCATCGAGAAGCTGAGGGAGGCACTGGGGCGGCTCTTCTCCCACAACCGACCGGACACTCCGGGACGGCCGTCGGCCGGGTCACCAGGTTCCTACGACAGCAAGCACACGCCAAGGGCTCCCGACTTCGATCCTGGTAGCCACCGTGGCCCCCTCGGGGACGACTTCAGCCCCGGGGTAACTGACCCTCGGGGGTTGTTCGAGCTGAAGGAACGGGCGGTCGCCGACCGTCTCGCCGACGATGGCGATATGGTGCACCCGCGGGAACGCATCGACGATGTGCACAAGTTGAAGAACCCGGATGCCATGGTGCGGTCCGGTCCTGACGATCCGGGTGTGGTAACGGAGTTCAAGACTCTCGTGGGCAGCGGCAGCACAAGCGTCCGCCGCAATATCCTTGAGGCTGCGGAGCAGACAGGAGCCGACGGAGTCGCCGTGCTCGACGGACGCAACGTCGGTTTGACGGAGGAGGACGCACGCCGTGGCTACGGACGCGCCGCCGGACAAGCTCGGGCACACGACCAGCAGATGCCGGCAACCGTACGGATCATCCTTGGCGACAACCGCATCCTCAATCTTCCCTAGGAGCCGGGCGGGCAATGTCGAGCTTTGAGCATGTATTCATCCGCACCCAGCTGGGATCCGCAGACCTGGCGGCGGAGCTCTCTGCGCTTCTGAGCCTTGAACTCACTCATGACGACGAGGGCGGCGTCTACCTCAGCAGGTCGGCCTCGGACGGACGGCCCGGCATCGTCGGCGGAAAGCTCTACCGCAACCGCTACGGGTACCCGCTCAACGATCCCGAGGAGGAGTCGCTCATCGACGGATACGACCTCGTCTGGGACATCGGCTACAGTCGCCGTGAGGGGAACGTGCAGCTCGATGAGGCGCGGCGGTTGTTCGAGGAGATCACAGCAAAAGGCTACTGGCCGGTTGTCCTACTCCAAGGACTGGATCTTCTCCTTGCATGCTGGGACGTTCGCAGCGGCTACCAGGAGTTCCCGCCGGGGACGTCCCCCGACGTCGATCATCGAGCCCTGTGGGCGCCTTATCGCCAGCCTCCTCGGATCTGATCTCGCCAGATGGCTGGCCTCATCGTGCTGAAGCCCGACGCAGCAGGCACGGTCTGATCGACGTGATAAACGAGGGATTAGGCGTTCAAGGTTCGGAGAACAGTGACGTGGGCATGATGGTGACCGCTCGCCGGGTTGGCGTCCCTGCTACTGAGATACGTTAACAATTCGGGTTGGAGGGCAGATTCGACCGAATGCTCACGATCGATACACACACCCTGGAGGCGCGCGTCGAGGACGGCGACTTCAATCCAGCAGCCAGCGCCATCACCGCGAAGATCGTCAACGGGTGGCGTACCGCAGGCGCGTTTCCGGAGCGAATGACGTTCGCCAGCTAACCCGGTCAGGCCAGGATTGTCTTGTCGATGGCAACCTATGATGAATGGCTGGACGCGTATGACAACGTCTACCGCACCCTGCCAGCAACATCGGACCTGCAATGCCCGAACTGCGCCCACCGGACGCTTCGCCTCGTCTTCACCGGGCCACCCGGAGCTGGATACGGCTACGCCTCGTTTTGGTGTGACACCTGTCTGGAGGGCATCCATCTTTCCAGGGTGGCCATCCCGGAGGGGACTCCTGCGCGCTCCCTCGAAGCGCCGGCCGGGGAACGCGGACAGGACCTCCCCAACTATCGGCTGGTCACGTAGCCCTGACGGAAGCAGGTCACCGATGAGGACGGTGGGGTTCTTTCGGGAACTCGGCCCGGACCCGGTCGAGGTCTATGCCGAGAGCATCCATGCCCACCTGACCCCCGATCCACTCCCCGACACCGGTCGCGTGACCAACTACCTGCGCAACGGGCACGGTCTGATCGACGTGATGGGCGCGGAGCTGGACGTTCTCGGCAGCGGCCGACACCTCGTCGGCGGGGCGTCGGTCATGACCGACGGCGAATGGATCTGGCGCGACGACCTCCGGTTCTACGTGGACACCTACCCCGTACGCCTCTCGGGCGACTTCCTCACCTCCATCCGCGCGAGCGACTATCACGTCCCTGACCTTTGGATCAGAGGTCTTCGCGCGGCAGGCAGGAAAGCGATGCGCATCCTTGGCTACCATCGGCCGCCGGTCGCGCGCTGAATCAGCGGCCCGCCGGCCACGGGCTGCCGTTCATTGACGGGGGCACGTATCCTGGCGGTAATGTTCGCGCGCTGGGGCCGGTGGCCGGTGTTTGTCGCGGCGATCAGCGTTGTCCTGCTGGCGGCGGGGCTGTTCGCCTGGTCGCTGGTGGCCGACGGCAAGCCACGGATCGTGGTCGTCTCGTCCGTGCTCGCGACGCTGGCGATGGCGGCCATGACGCCGCTCGTGTCCAGGATCTGGCGGTCCGACGCAGGGCCGCGTGCCGTCAGCGTGGCGGGGCGTCCCGGCTTCGTCACGGCACCGTCCGGGTGTCGGTTGCCCAGGGTACGGGAGGCCGCAGCGCTCGCCTGCGGGGTGCACCGGGCCGCGAGCGTGGTCGACGCGGGAGCGGACGGGACGCCGGGGCCGCTGTTGCCGGAGGTGCCACCGTACGTTCCCCGTGATGTGGACCACCGACTGGACGAGGCACTGCGGGCGGGCGGCCTGGTGGTGGTCGAGGGCGTGCCGGCGGCGGGTAAGACGCGCGCCGCGTTCGAGGCGATGCGCCGGGTCATGCCGGGGCACCAGTTGCTGATCCCGCAGGACCGCGATGCCCGGGCGTTGCACGCGCTGGCCGAGCGGGGCCGGCCGCTGCGGCGCAGCGTCGTCTGGCTGGACGACCTGGAACGTTATCTGGGCCCCGAGGGCATCAGCGAGCAGACCCTCGACGTCCTGCGGCCGCCCGGCCGTACGGACGTGGTGCTGCTGGCCACGCTGCGGCCGGAAGCCCTGCGGTCCATCCGGCCCGCGACAGGCAGCGGCGGGCAGGAGCTTCGCGGGAACCGGGTCGAGGCGGTGCTGCGCCGGGCAGCGGTCATCCGGATGCCGGGCCGATTCAGCGAGACCGAGCGGACCCGGGCCCTGGCGTACCGGTCGGACCCGCGCATCGCCGCCGCTGTCGCGCAGGAAGCCGCGGGCGAGGCGGGGTTCGCGGAACATCTCGCCGCAGCCCCGGCGATCCTGGCCCGCTGGCTGCAAGCCCGCGATGGAGCATATCCCCTCGCCGCTGCGCTGGTGACCGCTGCGGTGGACTGCCGCCGGATCGGCTACCACCACCCGGTGACCGGGGATCTGCTGGCCGGGCTGACCACGCACTATCCCGATCGGCGGCCAGCCGACGACCACGACGTGCCTGCCGACCAACTCCGGGACGCGCTCGGCTGGGCCACCGAGCCGGTGCTGGGTGCCAGCGGCTGCCTGACCGTGCACCGCAACTCGACGTACCTGGCCTTCGACTACCTCGTCGACCAGGTCCAGCGCGACATCGATGCGCTGGCCCCACCGGCGGAGATCTGGGACGCGGTCATGCCGCTGCTCGACGAAGCGGACCCGGCGCTGGCGACCATCGCGGCGTCCGCGCACCGGCGCGGTCACGTCGAGATCGCCACCCGGGCGTGGCGGCGCGCGGCCGAGGCCGGTAACCCGATGGCCATGTACTACACGGCGGTGCTGGCCAGCAACCGGGGCGACAGGGTCGAGGCAGGGCACTGGTACGAGAGGGTCGAGCAGACGGACAGCCCGATCGAGCTACGCGAGCTGGGAGCCGCCGCGTGGCGGGCCGGCGACCGGCAGCTGGCGACACGATGGTTGACCCGGGCGGCCGAAGCCGGGGACCGGGAGGCGATGTATAACCTGGTGCTGCGCTGGCGGGAGTGGCCGCGCCGCACCATGATGGCGTCCTGGTCGGACCGCTCGGACCAGGAGGCGACGTACTGGCTGCGCCGCGCCGCCGAGGCCGGGCACCCGGCGGCGATGTACCGGTTCGGTGTCTATCTCGACAAGACCGGCAAGCCGGAGCAGGCCGAGACGTGGCGCACCCGGGTCGAAGCCGTGACGGAGCCGGCGGCGTTGGCCGAGGTCGGTCACGCGGCGCAGGAGGCGAACGACCACGACAACGCCATCCGCTGGTTGCGGCGCGCGGCGGAACACGGCAACGGTGAAGCGATGTGGCACCTGGGGGAAACCTACCTCGACCGGTACGAGTCGCGATGGCGGGAGGCCGACGACCTGGACGAGGCCAAACGGTGGTTCCGGGCCGCCGCGAACGCCGGCCAGTGGATCGCGATGTTCAACCTGGCCTGGCTGCAGAGCAAGTACGGCGACCTGTCGGAAGCCGAGTACTGGTGGAAGCGGTGCGCCCAACTCGGCGATCACAACGCGATGCGCAGTCTCAGCATCCTCGCCGCCGACCGGGGGGACCTGCAGGCGGCCCGCCAGTGGCTGGAGCGGTCGGCGGGCCGGGGCAACCGGCGGGCCATGATCAAGCTTGCCGACCAGGCCGACGAGCGGGGCGACGCCGCCGAGGCCGAACGGTGGGACCGGCTGCTGGCCGGCCAGCGGGCTGACGACATCGACCGGGCCTCGCTGCGGGACATCCGCGAAGCACAGCGCTTCCGGATCGGCTGGTCGCAGCTGGTCAACTCGAGAACGGAGCATCCGGAGCCGCTCGACGCGCCCGTTCTCCGACGGTAACCGCCCATCCCATCCCAGGCCTGATCGCTACCCGGGCCGCCGGCGAAACCGTTCGTTGACGTCGCGACCGTCGGGCAACACGTCCGCGAGCCGGATCCGAACATTGGCCCGAACCACTTCGGTGCCCCTTCCGAACGACGTCGGCATCCGCCAGGTGCGCCACTTCCGCAACGGCACCTTTCGCCGCTTGAGGATCGCCTCGGCGGCGATGGCGTCGGCGTGGCGGCCCTCGATGACCTCGATCAGCTCCGCACCCGCCCGCAGATGCTGCCGTATCCGGGGCTCGTTGCCGACCCCGAACTTCAGCAACCCGCGATGCCTGACCACGTACAGCAGGTAGGGCGTATCCCGCAGTGCGGCGAACGACCGGTCGTCCGGCTCCGGCGGGCACTGCGGGCAGGATCGGCCGCGGAGCCGCTGCCAGGACCCGCACCGATCATGGACGCCCCACATCCCGTGTGATGACGTTGCGTTCCGTTCGACGTGCCACGGCAGCCCGCAGACGTCCCCGGCCACGTCCGTCCAACCGTCACGGCGACGTCGATCGAGTTCCTCGCCGAGGGCCACGGCAGCCCGGAACTCCGCAGCGGCCCGTACGGGAATGGCATCCGCCGCCGGCAGGCCGGCGAACCGGCGCACCTGGTCCGCCAGGGCGGGCTCGTGCGGGAGCCTGGCGAGTAGTTGCTCGCCGGCCACGAGCGCCTGGCCGGCGGTGCGCTCGTCGAGGCAGACGTGGCAACGGGTCCGCCAGCCCGTACGGCAGACCCGGTAGGTGCCGCAGCTCCGGCACCGATGGAGGTCCACGCCGCTGTCATCGGGCAGGACACCGAGCGGCTCCATCTGGTCTGCGACGAGGGCGGCGCACGGATAGCAGTGGGCGAACCACGCGATGTCCGGACCGCGACCGCGCGAGCCCGCCCGGCCGGAGACGGCTTCGCCGCAGTTGCCGCAGGCGAGCGCAGCGGTCTGACCGGTTCTCATGCTATTCCCTCCGGATCGGGGCGGAGCCCTACCGTTGCTCGGCGGCCAACGGCAGGAGCGGGCTGGGCGCCTTGCTCCACGACACGTGCAGCGCTTCCCGGGCGCGGGGAGCCGCGACGAAGAGCAGGCAGCGTTCGCGCAGCAGGTCGCTGTCGTGCTGCGCCTGGTCGACCTCGCTGGGCGTGACCTCCTTGGTGAAGGGGACCGCCTTCGCCGTCACCCCCACCACCGCAACGCCGCACAACTGCAGGTGAGCAGCACGCGGCTGTCGGACGTACAGGAAAGGAGGTGTTTGACCCGGTGCAGCGCGACCACCGTCTTGCCGGTGCCGGCCCGCCCGTCACCTGCGCCGGCCCCTCGAGTGTCACGCCACCGGTCGCGTCGCCCGTTGATAGAACCAGCCGAGCTGCTCGATCAGCTTCTCGCGGGCCTCAGCCTTGGCGAGGAGCTCCAGAGGGAATCCGGGGCGCAGGGCGAGCTTGGCGGCGGCGATCCGCACGCCCGGCAAATCGTTCAACCGCTGGCGGAACTCCTCGCGGAGCGTGATGTCGTCGAACGGCGGCCGGGTGCTCAGGTGCTGGAACACGATCTCGAACTTTCCACTCGGGTAGATCGTCGCAGGCCAGATGTTGCCGAGTTCGTGGTCCTTTCCGCGTGCCATGAGGAAGCACGATGTCTCACCACCCGAGCCGTAGAACAGCATGCCGCCCATTCGGGTCCAGGCTTCCAACACGGTGACCGTGCCGTGCGCCACCTGCGTGTCCTGAAGGTCCGTCAGCTGCTCGACAAACCGGTCGTCGAGCAGGTCGTTGCGGCGGGACCGTGGTCGCAGTAGCTGCCCAGAGGCGTCGTGCTGTGCCATGCCGGCGAGCTGGGCCAACTCCTCGACGTTGATCCGTTGCGCCTGGCTGGCCCGGCCATGCTTGTCGAACTCGACGCCCTCCGCGCTCAGCAGGTCGCGCGGGTCGTCGCTGCGGGACGGGTCGAGCCACCGGATGCTCGGCGACGGGGTGCCCTCGGCCTGGAGTACCCGGTGCGCGTTCGGGGCCGGGTGGTTGGCCAGGCGTGCACCGACCGGCACAGGGTGGCTCCCGATCAGCGCGGCCACGTCCCCGTACGAAGTCCAAGAGCCGGCGGGCAGCGCCGCGAGCGCCTTGTTCATGACGTCCCAGGGCACCTCGGACCGGTTGCCGGCTTCCTCGGTGGGGCCCGGCCAGTGCGCAATGATCCGCTCGGCGAGGGCATCGGCGCGGGCGTGGATCTCGGGACGACCCCAGCGCTTCTGCTCGGCGATCTCTCGGTTGAGCGAGATCCCGCTCTTGCCGAGCTGGGCTCGCTTCACCAGGAACGAGCTGTTGCTCAACTCGGCGTTGTAGCCGGTGAGAGTCAGGTTCCCCAGCGTGTGGACCAGCGCCTCGTGCACCTCGGCGAAGCTCTCCTCACCCTGCAAGTCCTCGCCCAACGCCTGCCGCCACTCGGTGGTGGGACTCTGCGGCAGCACGTGTTCGATGGTCAGCGAGTTCGGGGCCACCGGCTCCTTGCTGCCGTACGACTCCTCCAGCCACTGGAGCACCAGCTTGCGCTGGGTGGCACGGCCGTTGAGGTAGAACGGGATGGTCCGCACCGCCTCGCGGATGCTGGCATCGGCGGCGTAATACTTCCGGCCGACGGACAGGTATGCCCGCACCGCCTCGTCGACCGGCAGGTCCGCCCGCATGTCGGTCACGATGCGCAGCAGGATCCGGTTGATGCTCGCGGTGGCCCGGCCGATCAGGAGACGCCTGACGAAGTAGCTCTCGACGTACAGCATGGCCGAGGCGATCTGCTCGGAGGTCGCCGTACCCTGCTTGCGGCGGTCCAGCAGGTGCAGCAGCAGCGGCAACACGGTGGTCGTGTCCCAGGCGTTGAGCCGGGCCAACCGCCGCCGCACCTCCGGGTCGCCCTCCTCCTCGGGGTGCAGAATGAGCCGCAGCAGTGCGCCGAGCCGGCAGAACCGGCGCACCTCGGCCTCGATTTCCGCTTCGGTGTGCAGCCCGTTGAGCCGCTTCTGCTGGCCGGTGTAGGTGTCGGTCTGCTTGACCTCGGGGTTGCGCTGCACCAGATCGAGCCAGAACAACTGCTCGAGCTCGCCGGAGTTCAGCTGCTCCTGAAGGGGGAACCAGAGCGAGTCGTAGACGGCCTCGCCGCGATTGGGTAGCCGCATGAACAGGTAGTTTCGCAGCAGGTCGGCCTGGTTGAGCTTGAGGCCGGTGTTGTTCAGAGACTCGAAGATCCGGTAGACGTTGTCGCCGTTCTGCGCGACGACGGAGACCAACGCCATCCCCGAGATGACCGCATCCTCGATATGCTCGATGTCCAGCGGACCGTCCGGGTCGTTGGCGCTGAGCTGCGCCACGAAGAATCGGTACGCGGCACCGACCCGGTCGCTTCCGCCTGCCTGCGGCGTCGCGTCCAGGCACGCCTGGTACGCGGCGAGATCGGCCTGCGTGGGTACGACCTTCAGCCGGTGGGCGGGCTTCCACTTGTTGATCAGGTATTCCTGGTCGATGCGGTCCCGGTGGCCCGGATCCTCGTGCTGGGCCCGGTGGTCCCGCAGCGCGCAGAGCAGGATGGAGAGGGTGGTCAGCCGCTGCTGACCGTCCACCACCAGGAACTCGGAGACGCCCGCCGGGCCGTTGGTGGGGCTGGGTGCCAGCACCAGCGAGCCGATGAAGTGCGTGAGACTCGAATCGTCCGCCCGCTCCTCGGCCAGCTTGCGGATGTCCTCCCACAGCCGGCCAAGCTGGGATTCCGTCCACGAGTACGTCCGCTGGTACAGCGGAACCCGATACTGCTTCGCGCCCTCCAGCAGCTCTCGCAGCGTCGTCTCGTGTGCGGCGACCATGCAATCCGCTCCTCTTCTGCTTGGGAATTCTCCGACCCGGCAGGACGGACCGTCCACTGCGGGCAGAGCAGCTCACGATAGGCGGGATCCCCTGAAACGCCACCTGGTCGCGGTGTCAACAATGCGACAAACCCGTCGCGGCGAAGGCGGACATTCCCGATGCATGACCTGCTCGGTGGGGATCCCGGGGAGCGGCTCGACCTGGCGGACTACGGGGCGGGCTTCGAGGACACGTGCTGGAAGCGACCGTGCCGGGGTTCTGGAAGCTGGAACGGCAGCAAACCTTCAAGGAGCCCGGCGACGAGGGTTGGCGCGCCTTCGCCGACGGCCGCTGGGAGGAGTCGCTGCGGATCTGGACGCGCCCCGGCCCCGGGCGTTACCGGCCCCCAGCCGGCGTTCACCCGATCGGTGGCGCGACAGGCACGATCGACCGCGCCCGCTGACCGAAAGGGCATAGGCGGAAAGGAACACCGACGGGCGTTCCGCCACATCCCGCAGAATGCATTCAATTAGCTCGAACGAATTAGGTATCCGACCATTGCCGCAACCATCGCGGCCCCGGGGCGCGCGGGTATCCATTCACGACATGTCGCACCATTGACGACGCCGCACGTCTCAACAACGAAACGATTCCGCGGCGAATATGGCGGCGAATGCATCCGACCTCGTATTCATAGATCCAGATCAGGATACTGAATGCTCCGAGGAGGAACGATGTCCACTGAAGCCGACGCGGCGCATTCAGCGCCCGCACGACCCGCCGGCCCGGAACGGCCGGCGTCACCACCGCCCGTCGGCGGGCCGGACCACGCCGGCCCGCCCGACCGGCCGCGCACCAGGTTCCGTGGCGACATCGAGGGAATCCGCGCGGTCGCCGTGGTGACGGTGATGCTGTTCCATGCCGGCGTGCCGGCGCTGTCCGGCGGCTTCGTCGGCGTCGACGTCTTCTTCGTCATCTCGGGCTATCTCATCACCACCCAACTGCTGTCCGAACAGAGCCGGACCGGCGGGGTCGCGCTGATGGGCTTCTACGCCCGCCGGGCCAAGCGGCTGCTGCCGGCGGCCAACGTGGTGCTGGTGACGGCAGCGGTGTTCGTGTTCCTGATGGTGCCCCGTGGCCGGTGGGGTCAGATCGGCGGCGACATCGTCGCCGGGGCGTCCTACCTGTTGAACTGGCGGCTGGCCGAACGCTTCGCGAACCCCGACCCGACGATGCCGCCGTCCCCCGTACAGCATTTCTGGTCGCTTGCCGTCGAGGAGCAGTACTACCTGATCTGGCCGTTGCTGATCCTGCTGGCGGTGGCGCTGGCCAAGGTGTCCGGCGCCCGACTGAAGCCGGTGCTGGCGGCGACGCTGGGCCTGCTGGCCGCTGGCTCGCTGGCCTGGTCGGTGGCCACCACCGTCGGCGCGCAGTCCCCGGCGTTCTTCCAGACCACCAGCCGGATCTGGGAGTTGGCCGTCGGCGCGGGTGTCGCCATGTCGGTCGGGGCGTGGGCCCGGCTGCCCAGGCCGGTCGCGGTCGTGCTGGGCTGGGCCGGGCTGGCGGCGGTGCTGGTGGTCTGCCTGTCCTTCACCCCGATGATGGACTTCCCCGGCTACACGGCCGCACTGCCGGTGCTGGGCACCGCGGCGGTCATCGCGGCCGGCTGCGCCGCCCCGGCCAGGGGCGGGGTGGGGACCGCGCTCGGGGTCGCGCCGCTGCGCTGGATCGGCGCGCTGTCGTACTCGCTGTATTTGTGGCACTGGCCGATGATCGCGATCGCGGCCACCTACTGGGGGCCGCTGTCGACGTCCACCGGCCTGCTGGTGATCGCGCTGTCGACCGTCCCCGCCTGGCTGACCTTCCACTTCGTGGAGAACCGCATCAGATACTCCCGGCGGGTCTCGCAGTCGCCACGGCTCGCCCTGGGCATCGGGGCCGGTTTCTCCGCGCTGGGCGCGCTGGCCGGCGTCGCGCTGCTGCTGGCGGGCTGACCGGGTCCGGCGCCGACCGTCCACCCGGTCGGCGCCGGGCCGACGGCCGCGACGTCAGACCGACGGAAAGTGGTACGGCTCAGAATGTCTGATCCTGGCCCGGTCGCTCGTCGGTAGGACGAATGCCGCCCGGCGGCCTGCCGAGCGGTTCCGGCCATGGAGGTTGACATGACGTACGCCTTTGACGCGGAGCTGGCGCCGTGGGTGCCGATGCTGCCCGTCCTCGATCTTCGCGACCCGGCCGCCGCGCGCGAGGTCGGACGGGCCATCGCCGCCCAGCTTCCCCCGCCCGACCTGACCGGCCTCACCGTGCTCGACCGCACGGTGCCCGGCCCGGCCGGAGCTCCCGCCGTCCCGGTGCGGATCTACACTCCGCAGCCGTTGGCGGCGTCGGCACCGGCCGTCCTGCACCTGCACGGCGGCGGCTTCGTGCTCGGCGACCTGGCGCTCGAACACGCCGACGCGGCCGCGTTCGCCTCCGGCACCGGGGCCGTGGTGATCGCCGTCGACTACCGCCTCGCGCCGGAGGCGCCCTTCCCGGCGGCGCTGGAGGACAGCTACGCGGTGCTGTGCTGGCTGGCCGGCAACTGCGCCGAACTCGGCGTGGACCCCACCCGCCTGGGTCTCTACGGCCGCAGCGCCGGTGGCGGGATCGCCGCCGGCCTCACCCTGCTGACCCGCGACCGTGGCGGCCCACGGCTGGCCATGCAGTATCTCGACGTCCCGGTGCTCGACGACCGGCTCGACAGCGTGTCCATGCGCGCCTACGTCGACACCCCGATCTGGAATCGCCCCAGCGCCGAGCTGGGCTGGGCCCACTACCTCGGGGACGGCGTCAGGCCCGGCGAGCCGGGCGTGTCGCCGTACGCCGCCCCGGCCCGCGCGGAGGACCTCGCCGGGCTGCCGCCGGCGTTCGTCTCAGGCTGCCAGTTCGATCCGGTACGCGACGAGGGGATGCGCTATGCGCAGCGGCTGGCCCAGGCCGGCGTGCCGACCGAGGCGCACCTGTACCCGGCCACGTTCCACGGTTCGGCGCTGGTGACCGAGGCGGCGGTGTCGCGGCGGATGCGGCGGGACGCGGTGGCCGCCTTCCGCCGGATGCTCTGACCGCCGCCCACGAAGTCGCGGCGCGGAAGCTATCTCAGGGCAGTACGACGAGCCCGGGAAAGCCGTCGAAATGTCGACGGTTCAATGTCAGCAATGGAGCCTCGTGGCGGATCGCCGTAGCACAGATCCAGAGATCGTTGGTCTGCGCCGTCTGCCCCAGCGCGTGGCCGGCGGACTGGGCCTGCGCCTTGAGCCGTCCCCACAACCGGGCCAACTCCTGATCATAGGGGGCCACCACGTAGCGCCGGACGGCCTCGTCGAGGGCCAGGACACGACGATCGCCCCATCCCGCCTTCGCCGCGCCGTAGTGCAGCTCAGCGACGGTCGCAAAGCTGAGAATGGGCATCGAGCCAATCAACTGCTGAGCGAGGTGGTCATCGGCTCCCTGCCAGATGATCGAGAAGGCATCAGTGTCGACGAGGACCCGCTTCACTGGCCTTCACCCTCACCTCTGGCCGAACGCAGCGCCGCCAGAAAGTCGTCCATGTCGCCTATCGGTGCCCCTCGTAGTTCCTCGACCGAACGGACCGGCGTCACGCCCTGCGCTCTGGCGATGTCGTCCAGGCTTTTCGGCTCGGCAGAGTCAAGCCTTCGCAGGCTCGACAGGTGCAGAATGTGGATTGTCGTGCCGTTGGGTTCGAGCTCGGCGACGCCTTCCGCCATCACTACCTGGTCCATCGCGTCCAGCACAGCGTCCCGCAGGTCAGAGTCGAAGTCACAGAGGATACTTCCGGCATAGGTGTCGATCCGGCAGCGCAGGGTCGCGGGCGAGAAATCGCCCATGTGCAGGCGGCCGACGATTGTCGATTCCTGGGCGATCTTTTCAAGAGAAGTCCGTCGGACGGCTCGGTGGAGCGCTTCGTCGATCACGAACCGGGTGCGATCGCCCTGCCACAGCTCCACCCGGGTGACGTTCCTGGCACTGATCCCACCGGTCAGGCTTCTGAGCTGATTGAGCACTTGCGGGCCGAAGTGAGGTGGCAGGACCTCCGGTCGCTCGCGGAGACGGTTCGTGCCTTCCTCCAGCACCGTCAACGCCTGCTCCAACACTCCTTCGTCGAGTGAGAGCTGCCCGGTTCGCGCGATGTCCAGCAGCGCCGAGCCCGCTCGAAATCCGACGAAGTCGAGCCGCACCGCGTCCACGATCTCGCGGGGCCGACGGCCGGGGCCGGTGGCCTTGCCGGCGATGCTCAGGGCCAGCAGCTCCAGGGCCGCCTGCAACCCGCTTGCCAGCCGGGACAGCTCGGCGAGCGGGAGGCGACCACCCTCTGTGGCCGGCCCGACCGCCCGCAGCGTCAGGTCGACAGCCGGCGAATCGTCACCCGCCATCGCCACCTCCTCCACCACCACGCCCACCGGTCCAGACAGGGTACGCGCCCTTCGGCGCAGCAGCGGCCGCGACACTGAGCGACACTCCGAACACTGATCGCTCAGCCGTGGTGCACCTCCTCGCCGATCTTGACGATCAGTCGGCGCGCCCCCTCCTCGCCCAGCGCCACCGCGTCGAGGCCGGCCCAGACCTGCTCGTAGGCGGCCCACTCCGTCGGCCGGTCGAGATAGAGCGCCCCGGTCAGCGACTCCTGATAGACCACCGGCGGGTCGGGGTCGACGCGCAGGCCGAGCGGGAAGTCCAGCAGCACGAACGAGCCCGCGACCGCCCCGTCGCACGCCCCGGCGGCGAGCGGCAGCACCCGGATCGACACGTGCGGCAGCCGGCCCGCCTCCACCAGATGCCGGAGCTGCCCGTCGATGACCTCCGCGCCGCCCACCACCCGCAGCAGCACCGCCTCGGAGAGCACCACCTCGAACCGGGGCGGCGCGGGCAGCCGCCGCCGGAGCAGGCCCTGCCGCAGCAGCCGCGCCTCGACCGGCCGGTCCGCTCCTCGGCGGTCGCGCCGGGCCGGGGCGGGCACGTCGCGGACGCGTACGCCCGGGTCTGCAACAGCGCGGGGACCAGCGCCCCGGCGTGCTCGCGCAGCCGGCACGCGGCGGACTCCAGGCCGCCGTAGAGGTCGAGCCAGTCGGGTACGGGATCGCCGTACGCGTGCCACCAGCCCCTCCCCCGCGTCTCGCCGGCCAGGGCGACCAGCCCGGCGGTCAGCTCGCGCCGCGCGCCGTACAGCTCGCACATGGCCCGCACGTCGACCCCGCGTACCACGCCGAGGCCGCTCTCGATCCGCCACACCTTCTGCCGGCTGCACTCCAGTGCCTCGGCGACGCCGTTCAGCGTCATGCACGCCTCGGTGCGCAGCTCCCGCAGCGCCCGCCCGAGCTGCCGACACGGCACCGACCCGCGCCGCTGGGCGGGCAGCTGCGCCCGGTAGCGGTCCGCGCGCTGGTTCGGCCGGCCCGCCGCTCGCCGCCGCTCGGGCCACCCGTGGCCGACCGCGCCGTCGCACCGCGAGGTCGCCACCCCATCGGGTACGACCGCCTCGGCGACCCGCCGCCGCCAGCGCCCCGGCTCGGCGTCTTCGTTGCCGACAACTCGGGACAGCACTCGTAGAGTGTCGGCAGGATCCTGAGGCCATAGCCTCCCGGACTCGCCTCAACCACCCTCAGTCCTTTCGCCGGCGGGATCTCGAATCCGGGAGAACACGACGGCGTCAGCACGCCGGTCGGGAAAGGTCAGGAAGCTGTGCAGCACGCCCTCCTGCTCGAATCCGGCAGCGGTGAGAACCCGTCGGGACGCCTCGTTGTCCGGCTCGACCCACGCCTCCACCCGCGCGATGCCCGCGACATCCAGCGCCCACGAAGTAGCCAGCGTCGCCGCTCGCCTGGCATATCCATGCCCCCGCGCCGAGGGGATGAGCCAGTACCCGAGGCCGGCGACACCCGGCTGTGGTCGCAGCATGAGCACAACCGAACCGACGGCCTGACCGGTCACGGCATCGGCGACCGCGAGCGAGATCCCTTGACCGCCCTCCACCCGGCTCCACTGTCGGCGAACGAACGCACCCGCCGCATCCACTGAGAACACCTTTGGAACCGTGGTGGCCTCGGGAATCCGCGGATCCAGGGCAGCCGCCCGGAGGCAATCCAGATCATCCTCGCGCCACGGACGAAGGCGAACGACCCCGTCAGTGAGTTCCACCGCAGGATAACCAAGCCCCATCCCGCCGACGCTACCGCCGCAACCGCACCCGCTCGCCCCCGTGATCAAGAGAAAAGCGTCAGAGTTGATCTCGACGGTGACGCAAACCTCTTGATCACCGGCCCGGGACGCGGGGGCGCCGGGGCCCGGCGCGACAGAGACCGGGGTGGGCACAGGGGCGGGGTGGGTGACGGGGTGATGACGTAGACGACTCAGCTCCATAGGACCCGTCCCCACTACGTCGACCGTCGTCTCCCACAAGAACGGGGAGGGACGATGTTCCGCCCCTCCCCGCTTCGTGAACCCGCTTCAGGACAGGAACTTGTCCAGGGCCGCCTCGATGGTGCCGCTGTCCGGCGAGGCGTACGACTTCATGGTGACCTTGTTGTACGAGATGAAGCTCGGGCACCGGTTGGCCGGGGCGTTCACGGTGCCGCCGTCGCCGATCTTCTCCGCGGTCTTCGCCGCGTAGAAGGTCATCGTGTAGCGCGACGAGATGTAGGAGATCGTGACCTGCTTGCCGGAGTTGTCCTTGTAGTCGCACTTCTTGGGCGTGCCCTCGCTGCCCTCGTCGACCTTCAGGCAGGCGACCACCGACACCGACGTGAAGTCGGCCGACTTCGCGTAGTACGGCTTCGCCGAACTGACCGACTTTGTCGACCAGAACGTGGGCCGCTCGATGGAGTTCGCGAAGGTGTACGCCTTCGCGCCGGACGGGCCGCTGTAGGTCGCCGCGTTCAGGATCGGGCTGCCGTCGCAGACCCCGGACAGGTCGCTGGAGTAGCGCGCCGTCAGCGCGTTGTTGTTGTTCGGCTGCTCCTGGGACTCGGCCGGCTCGGGGGCGGCCGAGGTCTCCGTGCCGGGCTGGGGGTTGCCGTTGCTCGGGGCCGCCGTCGCGGGGCCGGACGCGATCGGGGTGGGATCTTCGTCGTCGCCGACGAGGGCGAGCCCGATGCCGGCGCCGCAGATCGCGAGGACGACGACCACGGCACCGGCGGCCAGGCCGATGATCAGGCCTCGGTTCGACTTCTGCGGCGGCGGCATGGGGGCACCGAACTGCGGGGGCCCCGGCTGGCCGTACGCAGGCTGGCCGTAGCCCGGCTGGCCGTACGCGGGATACCCGGCGGGCTGCGCGGGGGCGGGCGGTCCACTCCACGGGGTGACGTTCGGATCCGGCTGCCCTCCGTACGGAGGGTGATTGCTGCTCATCTGAAGCCCTTATCGCTATCGGCGGGTGCCACGGCACGGGATCATGAAACAGGGTAGTGAGCGGCGCAAATTGTCGCCCCGCCGATCAGGGCGGGTGACCGACGTCGATCACGCCACGTCAGGAGTCATGACTTTCCGTGTCGGGTGGGCTGCGCTGGCGATTCTCCCCCGACGGGGGTATGGGCCCTTCGGCGGCCGGTTGCGGTTTTCGGGAAAGAGGTCCCGCTGCAGGTGGACGACGGGAGCGGTCCCGCCGGCCGAACGGTTCAACGTGTGACGCAGATTACTCAACTCGCTGTCAGGATCGGGCCCGTGGTGACCCACCGGGACAGCCGTCGGGAGGGGGCGGACACGGGGCCGGGCACCGCCGGCGGGTCGGTGCCCTTCGACGGTGCCCGGCTGGGCCAGCCCTGGTTCGGGCTTACTGGAGGTGGGCGCGGGTCAGGACACCGGCTCCCGGACGTCCATGCGTTCCACCAGGCCGTCCCGGATGGTGTAGAGGTGGTGCACCACCTGGTCGGCCAGCACCTCCCCGTCGAGGGTCCGGACGACCTGGTGGACCTCGACGCAGATGCGTCCGTCGGGTTCCGGGGTGATGGCGCGCGGTTCGACCCGGGGGTCGATCGAGTCGAACTGACGCCGCCAGTACTCGCTCACCGCCACCGGCCCGGTGGCGCGGACACCGTCGATCATGTTGGGCCAGTCGACCGCCGGGCTGAGAACGGTGACGATGTCGTCGATGTCGCGGGCGTTGAACGAGGCGTAGAGGCGGCGGAGCAGTTCCGTCACCTCCGGTTCCAGATTGGTCGTCATGCCCCGAGTGTGGGCAGCCATGTCGGGCAGATCAGGTGAATCATATTATTCGGTGATTTCACATCTTCGGCGCTGCCTTCGGGGTCGGGGAGCGGGGTTCACCCGATACTTCGGCCGGTGCCGGGCCGGCACGCTCAGTAGGTCCCCGCGACCACGGCGGGCGAACGCCGTCGAAGGAGTGGATGTGTCGAGTCCGACCGCCGGCCCGGCCGGCATCCCCACGGTGCCGGGAAAGCTGCCGGGCATCGGTCACGTGCCCCGGCTGCTCAGGAACCCCCTCGCTTTCATGCGTTCGCTACGCGACACCGGCGACCTCGCCTGGGTGCACCTCGGGCCGCAACGGGTCCTGTCGGTGAACTCCCCGGAGCTGGTGCACCGGATGCTGGTGACCGACGGCCGCAAGTACGACCAGGGAAAGTACTTCGACAAGATCCGTCAGGAGTTCGGCAACGGGCTGCCGGTGTCCAACGGGGCCTTCCACACCCGGCAGCGCCGGCTCATCCAGCCCGCCTTCCACCGCGAGCGCATCGAGGGCTACTTCCGGGTGATGGCCGACTCCGCTGCCGCCATGACGTCGCGCTGGCAGCCGGGCGAGGTCGTGCCGCTGAAGGCACAGGCCCTCCAGCTCATGCTGGGGATGGTGGCGAAGACGCTCTTCTCGGCGGACGTCAGCGGCCGGGTCAACGACGAGGTGCAGCGGTCGTGGACGACCATCGTCAAGGGAGTGGCCTGGCGGACCATGTCACCGGTGGAGTTCCTGGAGAAGGTGCCCACGCCGGGCAACCGGCGCTACGTCCAGGCCAGCCGCCGCATGCGCGCCGCGGTCCGGGAGGCGGTCGTCGAGCAACGCAGGACAGGCGCCGACGACGCCAGCCTGCTCACCATGCTCCTGGCCGCGCGGGACGCCGAGACCGGCGAGAGGATGAGCGACGAGCAGATCATCGCGGAGATCTTCCTGATCCTGTTCGCCGGCACCGAGACGGCGGCCTTCATGACGGTCTGGCTCTTCCACGAGCTGGCCCGCGAGCCGGCGGTGGCCAAGCAGTTGTACGCGGAGATCGACTCGGTGCTGGGCGACGGCCCGCCGACCTTCGAGGCCATCGGCAGGTTGACCTACACCCGCCGGGTGCTCACCGAGTGCCTGCGGCTCTACCACCCGGGCTGGATGTTCATGCGCCGGACCAACACCACGGTCGAGCTCGGTGGCCGGGAGCTGCCGCCGGGCACGGAGACCCTCTTCAGCATCTACGCCCAGCACCGCGACCCGCGGTCCTTCCCCGAGCCGCTGCGCTTCGACCCGGACCGCTGGCTGCCCGGGGCACCGCAGCCGCCCGACGACGCGTACATCCCGTTCCTGGCCGGCAAGCGGCAGTGCATCGGCGACGGCTACGCGTGGGCGCAGATGGTGACGACGATCGCCACCATCGTGTCCCGCTGGCGCCTCGAACCGGTGCCCGGGCATCCGGTGAAGGAGCTGCCCCAGGCGCTGATGGCGCCGAGCGAGCTGCCGGTGGTGGTCAGGCCGCGGCCTTGACCTGGTCGGGGACGGCCCGCCGGACCCGGCGCTGGGCCAGCAGGATGAGCACGAAGGCGGCGAGGTAGAGGGCGCTCTCCCAGCCGAACACCACCCGGTAGCCGTGCATCGTGGCCGCCGCCTCGTCGCTCGGCCTGGTCAGCAGGTAACCCGCGACGGACCCCGCGAAGAGGGTGTTCAGCAGGGCCGTCACCATCGAGGCGCCCATCTGCTGGGTGGTGCTCACGACCGCGCTGGCCACCCCCGCGTCCTTCGGGTCGATGCCCAGCAGGACGACGTTGTTCAGTGGGAACAGCGACATCGCCACGCCCACCCCGATCAGCACCAGGGGGATCAGCACCGCCGTCGGGTAGGGCGAGTCCACGCCGAGTCGGGTGAGGGTGAACAGCCCGGCCGCGCCGACCAGGGCGCCGACGGACATCACCGGCAGGGGTCCGAACCGCACCACGGCGGGCGCGCTGAGTTGGGCGGTGGTGATGATGGCGAGGGCGAACGGCAGGAAGGCCAGGCCGGTCTGGACGGCCCCGTAGTCCCTGGTGTTCTGGAAGTAGAAGGTGAGGAAGAGGAACATCGACAGCTGCGCCCCGTTGGCCAGCACGGCGGCGAGGTAGAGCAGGGCCCGGTGCGGCTCGCTGACGATGCGCAGGGGCAGCAGGGGCTGCCTGCTGCGCGCCTCCACGAGGACGAAGACCCCGAGCAGAAGGACGCCGGCGGCCAGCGAGCCGAGGGTGACCACCGAGATCCACCCGTTGGCCTCGGCGAGGGTGAGGCCGTTGGCCAGGCACACCAGTCCGAGGGTGGCGGTCAGCGCCCCGGCGAGGTCGTAGCGGCGTCCCTTGACCGCCGGCGGGTCCGGCCGCAGCGTGGCGGCGGCCAGCACGACGGTGACGAGCACGATGGGGATGTTGACGAGCAGGCACCAGCGCCAGGAGGCGTACTGGGTGAGGGCGCCGCCGAGCAGGAGCCCGACGGCGGCGCCGCTGCCGGAGACCATGCCGTAGACGGCGAAGGCGCGGGCGCGGTCGGCCTGCTCGGTGAAGGTGACCGAGATGAGCGAGAGCACCGCGGGCGCCACGACGGCCGCGAAGGCGCCCTGCAGGGCCCGGGCCGCGAACAGTTGGACGCCGTTGTCGGCCAGACCGCCGAGCGCGGAGGCGACGGCGAAGCCGACGAGCGCGGCCAGGAACATCCGCTTCTGCCCGAGATAGTCGACCAGTCGGCCGCCGAGGAGCAGCAGTCCGCCGAAGGCGATGGCGTAGCCGGAGACTACCCACTGCCGGTCGGCCAGGGAGATCGACAGGTCGGTCTGCATCTGCGGCAGCGCGACGAACACGACCGCGAGGTCGAGCACGATCATGAGTTGCGCGGTGGCGACGACCCCGAGGGCCAGCCAGCGGCGCGAATCGGCTGGAGAAAGATCCTTCGAAGACATGGCAACCTCTCACGCCGCGCGATTGGGAGGGCAGGATGTCCGTCAATTCGCTATCGCGCCGCAACGGTGAACCAGACAAGCATCCTAAGTGGATCGGTGTCAAGATAGAGAATTCGTTATGCCGTCGGCAGAATGTCATCTCACGGGGTTTCGACCAATGAGGATCACAGTAGAATGGCTTCGGTATCGTCGTAGCTTCAACCGGAGGTAGCCAGATGACCCGCTCGCCCGAGCGCCTGGGAGCGATGTCACCAGACGCACCACTCGGAATCATCGCTCGCGCCGGCGAGACCAACCTCAGCTTCGACGGCAACCTCTTCAACCGGCTGCTCGAGGAGCGCATTATCTTCCTCGGCTCGGAAGTGAACGCGGAGGTGGCGAATCGCGTCTGCGGGCAGCTGCTGCTGCTGGCCGCCGCAGATCCGGTCCGCGACGTCCACCTCTACATCAACTCCCCCGGCGGTTCCGTGGACGCCGGATTGGCGATCTGCGACACGATGGACTTCATCGAGAACGACGTGTCGACGCTGGTCGTCGGGCTCGCCGCGTCGATGGGTCAGGTTCTCTCGTCGGCGGGCACCAAGGGCAAGCGGTTCGCCCTGCCCCACTCGCGGATCATGATGCACCAGCCCCTCGGTGGCATCCAGGGCGTCGCGTCCGACGTGGCCATCCAGGCCGAGCAGATGCTCTACGTCAAGCGGGTGCTGCGCGAGGAGACGGCTCGCCACACGGGCAAGTCGGTGGACGAGATCGAGGCCGACGCCGACCGCGACCGGTGGTTCACCGCCGACGAGGCGGTCAACTACGGGCTGATCGACCGGGTCGTGTCCCGCGCGACGCACGTTCCGGACGGGGCCGGCACGCGGGGCTGAGCGATCCCGGGGTTGAGCAACCCCGGCAGCCAGCGAATGGCCGCCGCCGGTCGGACGACCGGCGGCGGCCATTCCTCTGCGGAGCGAGGCGGCTCCCCTGCGAGGACTCTCCCCCACCCCTGGTGCCGGCACCCGGCCCGGCGCCGGCGCCGGCGCCTCAGGATCCGTCGGCCAGTCAGGATCTGTCGGCCAGCGCCTCCAGCGCGGCGTCGCAGCAGGCGACGTCCTGCTCGCCGGCTCCGCCGGTGACCCCCAGCGCGCCCACCACCACTCCCTCCCGCAGGACGGGCACTCCCCCGGGCAGGAACGTCAGGCCCGGCTCGGCCGCCAGCAAAGCCGTCCTGACCGGCTCGGGGAACGCCTCGACGGCGACGTGGGTCGGCACGCGGAAGTTCAGCGCCCCGTACGCCTTCTTGCGCGCCAGCAGCCCCGCGCTCGGGAAGCAACCGTCCATCCGCTGGGCGGCCACGGTGGTGCCGGAGGCATCGACGACCTCGGCCGCGACGACCGCGCCGATCTTCCCGGCGTGGTCGACCACCGCCCTGAGCAGGATGAGGGCCTGGTCGAGGGAGATGTCTGGCATGGTGGACTCCTTGTCCGTCGGGGGCCCGGCGGGCCCATGGCTGATCGGCGCGGGTCGGTGCCGGGAAAGCTGGCGGAGCCGGGGGACCACCCGCCGGGCGAAGATCGTCATGCTCCGTCGGAGGAGCGGTGTCGGCATCGCGCCCAGGATGCCCCCGCCGCCGACGTGGACGGCCGCGCCCGTGTCCCGGAGATGTTCGTAGAGCCGGTCGCGGACGGTGCCGGGCGAGCCGACGAGGACGTGGCCCTGCGCGACGAGGTCGTCGTAGGACGGCGGCGGGAAACCCGGCCGGTCTCCCGCCCACGGCGTGCCGTCGGGCCCGGGGCCGCCCGGCACGGGCGGCGGGACGGGCGGCGTCGACGCGGCAGCGCGGAGGAGGCGCTCGTACTGCTCCCGCGCCTGCTCGTGGGCGGTCCCGTCGTGCTCGGCGAGGTGGACCGGCACGCAGGTCACGACGTCGGCGGGGGCGCGTCCGGCCGCCGCTGCCGCCTGCCGGTGCCGCCGGCAGACGTCGACGACCCAGGACCGGGGGCCGGTGGGCACCACGAGCGAGTGCCCCCGCCGGCCGGTCTCGGCGACGGTCGGCCGGCCGGCCTCGGTCAGCAGCCAGACCGGCGGGCTCGGCGACTGCCGGGGCCGCACCGGGGCGTCGACCCGGGGCCGGTAGTGGTGCCGGCCGTCCCAGCGGAAGGGCCGGTCCTCCGCCCACGACCGCACGATCAGGTCGAGCCCCTCCCAGAACCGCTCCTCCACGGTGGTCGGGTCCAGCCGCGACGAGTGGAGATCGGCCCAGGTGCCCCGCACGAAGCCGGCGTCGAGACGTCCCGCCGACGCGAGGTCGAGCGTCGCCAGTGTCCGCGCCAACAGCAACGGATCGTCGTGCAGCGGCAGCGCGTTGCCGACGACGGCGATCCTGATCCGCGTGGTCCGCGCGGCGACGACGGCGGCCAGGACGTTCGGGTCGCCGACCCGGGCGTGCGACGCGAGGTGGTGGGCGCCCAGGCAGACGCCGTCGAAGCCGAGCGCCTCGGCCGCGACGGCCTCGTCGACGTACGCGGGGAGCAGGTCGCGGCCCGCGCCGAGGTCCGTGCGCCCGGGTGGCGGACCGGCCGGCCCCGTGAGGAGGTGGTAGAAGCGCATCACCCGCTGCCGATCCCGTCGAGGAAGCCGCCGACCAGGTCGGCGACGGCGTCGGGCCGCTCGACCACGAGCGCGTGGCCCGCCGCCTCGACCACAGCCAGTCGCGAGTCGGGCAGCAGCCGGTGGTAGCGGCGCGGCACCTCGACCGGCACGTACCGGTCGGCGCCGCCCACCACGACGAGAGCCGGTGCGGTCACCCGCCGCAGCAGGCGGGGCAACCGCCGGCTGTACGGCCGACGCCAGGACAGCCGCGCGTAGGCGGCCTGGTCGGCGTGCAGGCCACGCCGCCGGGCGGCGCGGGGCAGCGCGCCCACGGCGGGCAGATCGTTCATGGTCAGCTCGATCAGTTCCTGGTCCGTGGCGGCGAAGGGGTCGACGGCGACGGGCGGCCCGTCGGGCGGGGCCAGGCCGACCGGCGCGATCAGCACGAGCGCGCGCACCAGGTGGGGATACGTCACCGCGAACTCCGCCGCAACCCAGCCGCCAAAGGAGTATCCGACGAGGTCGAACGGCCGGTGGAGGCCGAGCGTGCGGCGCAGGTCGTCGTAGTGCGTGACCAGGTCGTCGAAGCCGTGCAGCCAGTCCGGCAGGGGCGTGTCGCCGCAGCCGAGCTGGTCGGGCGCGACGACGTCGGCGCGTCGCGCCAGCAGCTCGTGGAACCGCAGCCAGCGACCGGCGAGGCCCGCCCCGTGCAGGAACAGCAGCGCGGGCCCGGCGCCGCGCCGGCGGACCGCCACCGGTGTGCCGTGCACGTCGACGAGGTCGGGCCGCACCGGCGGGGGCAGGCGCAGCCGCCGGCGCGTGGGGACGACCATCCCGGTCAGCTCCCGGCCCGCCGCCGCAGCACCCGCATCCGCAGTCCCGGCCGGGGCCGCACGATGATCCGCGCCTGGGGCTGCACCCGCTGGCCGCCCAGTGGTGCGAAGTGCCAGCTCTGGCAGATCGTGGCCAGGGCGATGACCGCCTCCATCTGGGCGAAGACGTTGCCGATGCACTGCCGGGGGCCACCACCGAACGGGAAGTACGCGAACTTGGGACGGTCCGGGCCGAGGGCGGTCCCGGTGAGCGGGTCGTCCTCGCCGGTGGGTTCCAGCCAGCGCTGCGGGGCGAACCGCTCGGGGTCGGCCCAGAGCACGGGGTCGCGGTGCACGACCCAGGGGCTCATCATGACCATCGCGTCCGGGGGCAGGCGGTAGCCGTTGAGGACGCGCTCCTGCAGGGGGCGACGCCCCACGGTCCACACCGGCGGGAAGATCCGCAACGCCTCCTGGAACACGGCCGTGGTCCACTTCAGCCGGGGCAGGTCCTCCAGGGTGGCCCGGCGGCCGTCGAGCACCTCGTCGACCTCGCGGTGCAGCCGGGCCAGCGCGGCGGGTTCCCCGACCAGCAGGTGCAGCGCCCACGCCAGGGCGTTGGCGGTGGTGTCGTGCCCGGCCATCAGCAGCGTCAGCGCCTCGTCGCGGACCTGACGGTCGTCCATCGGCTCGCCCGTGTCGGCGTCGCGCGCCTGCAGCAGCAGCGACAGCAGGTCCGCGCCGTCCGCGCCCTCGTCCCGGCGGCGGGCGATCAGCTCGAACACCACCGAGTCGAGCGCGGCACGGCCCCGCCAGAACCGGATGTTCGACGGCGAGGGCAGCCGGGCCAGCAGGCCGCCCATCGGCATCAGGGCGTACCGCAGGGGCCCGTCGTTGCGCGGCATCGCGGTGCGGATGGTCTCCGCCTCCCGGCTGCCGAGGGCGACGTCGAAGACCGTGCGGGCCACGATGGACAGGGTCAGGGTGACCATCTCCCGGAGCATGTCCACCTCGCCCCCGTCCGGCCAGTCCCGCACGTGGCGTTCCGACAGCGCCGCGAAGTCCTCCGCGTACCCGGCGATGCGCTGCCGGTGGAACAGGGGCTGGATCAGCCGTCGCTGCCGGCGGTGCAGGTCACCGTCGCTGGTCAGCAGGCCCTGACCGAGCAGCATCGTCAGGGGCGTCTCCCGGCGGCCGGTGGCGGCGCTGCGCAGGATGTCGTTGCCATAGAAGCGGTTCGCCGTGACGAGCACCTCCTGGATGGCGTGCGGGTCGCTGACCAGGTAGATGGGTCGCTGCGGCAGGGGCAGCCGGACGAACGGCCCGTGCCGGTCGCGCATCTCGGCGAAGAACAGCGGCGGCTGGTTGGCCAGGGTGCGCAGCGCGCTCAGCGGAATCCGCTTCGGGCCCGGCATCGGCGGGGCCGCGTCGACGCGCGGGGAGGTGGTTCCGGTCATGGTCGCCTCTTCCGATCGCTGTTTGACAGGCGTGGTCAGTCGACGGGGCGACGGACCGGTGCGGTGCGCGACTCGTACACCCCGCGGTAGCCGAGGGCGCGGCCGAGCGGGGCGAGGGTCCGGAAGACCAGGTCCTGCAGCCACAGCGGCGGCCCGGCGAGGTAGAGCTCCCCCCGGAAGTGCGCGCCGCTGACCGCCGCCTGGAGAATGCCGGGGATGCCGCGTCGGTTGGTGCGGCCGTCGGAGGCGAGCGCCCACATCGTCTGCAGGAGTTCGTCGGAGAGCATCGCCGGCCGCAGGGTGCTGTAGAGATGCGCCGAGGCCGAGGTGTGGTTGACGATCCGGTGGGCGACCCCCGGGGGTACGACGTACGTCCGGCCGGGCTCGGCGAGGATCTCCCGGCCCCCGATGCGGATCCGGACCCTGCCCTCCAGGACCTCGAAGGTCTCCTCCTGGCGGGGGTGGACGTGCGCCGCCGCCACGTACCCGCCGGCGGTGAGGTGGTAGTCCGCCTCCAGCAGCTTGCCGTCAGTCTCGTGACGGGTCGAGCGGAACACCGCCCGCTCCCCGGTCATCGTGTTCTCGATCATGTCGCCGGCCCGGGGCATCGGGCACCTCCTGGATCGTGTCGACGTACCTGGTGATGGCATCGGTCCGGTCAGCGGGGCAGAGCAGGGCGACGTAGCGGTCCGGACGGACCACGACCGCCGTCGGCCGCCGCACCCGCAGCGCCTGCGCCACCTCAGGCTGCGGCAGCCGCAGCACCGGCAGCGCGGGCGCAAGCCCGTGCGGGGCCGGCCCGGCCGGGCCGACGAGGAGCACGCAGAAGCCGTCGGGGAGCAGGTCCCACAGCCGGGCGTCGCCGACCGTCACGTTCGGCAGGCGCCCGCCGGGGCCGGGCGCGAAGGGCAGGAGGGGTCGGCGTCCCGGGCTGACCGCCGACTTCCGGTAGCGCTGCGTCAACCCGGCCATCGCCGGCGCCGCGTACCGGTCGACCACGCCCAGCCGCATCGCCGCCCGCCACAGTCCGTCGCGGGCCCCGACGGCCACCGGGGACCGCAGGGTCCCGGCCCGGGTCGCCCGGTCGGTCGCCGCGACGACGGCCGCCGCGGCGGGCCTGCGCTCCAGGTCGTAGCTGGTCAGCAGCTCGGCGGGGCTGCTGCCCCGGCACACCCTGACGAGCTTCCAGCCGAGGTTGGCCGCGTCCTGCAGCCCCGAGTTGATGCCCTGCGCCCCGGCGGGGCTGTGCACGTGGGCGGCGTCGCCGGCGACCAGGACCCGGCCCAGCCGGAACCGGGTGGCGAGCCCCTGGCGCACCCGGAAGCCGGTCACCCATTCCGTCTCGTGCACCCGGACGGGGACGGCGGCGCGGCGCGCGGCCTCCGCCGCGAGGCGCTCCAGCGGCCAGTCGGCGGGGTCGGGCCGGGTCTTCCCGACGTTCATCGTGATGCGCCACGTCGGGGTGCCGCCGCCCGCGCGCAGCGGCACGACGTGCAGCACCTCCCCGGCGGAGAGGAAGTAGTTGACCCGCGTCGGTTCGAGTGCGGTGCTCAGCCGCACGTCCGCGCCGATCCACCCCTCGGGCTCCAGCCGCTGACGCATGGCGATGCCGGCGGCGGCCCGGACGACGCTGTCGGAGCCGTCGCAGCCGACGACCCAGCCGACCCGGCGTTCCTCGGTGCCGCCGGGATGCCGCAGGACGACGGTGACGCCGAGCGGGTCGGCGCGCACCGCCACGCACGCGACGCCGCGTTCGACCTCGCCGCCGAGCGCGGCGAGCCGGCGCTCCAGGATCTCCTCGGTCTCGTACTGGGGCAGCACCAGGCCGAACGGGAAGCGGCTGGGCAGGTCGTGGAGGCCGAAGGAGAGCGTCGGGCGGCCGTGCGACCAGGCCGAGGCGCCGGCGAGCCGGATGCCCCGGTCGACCGCCTCGTCGGCGGCGCCGAGGTCGGCCAGGATCTCCAGGACGCGGGGCCAGATCGCGATCGCCTTGCTCCGGTCGCCCCGCCGGACGCGGGCCTCCACCACCGCGCAGGGCACGCCGCGTCGGCGCAGCTCGCAGGCGAGCGCGAGGCCGGTGGGCCCGGCGCCGACCACGAGCACGGAGTTGTCGCCGGCCATCAGACGATCCGGTAGATCTCGTACTCGAGGCCGAGTCCGGGCAGGAACCGGCCCTGGCCGACGAAGAGGGCCTGGTTGACCCACTCGTATCCCTCGCCGCCCGTCTCCAGGCGGGGGGTGATGCGGAAGTAGTGGTCGGTGAACTCGGTGGGGGTGCCCTCGGCGAGCGCCCGGACGGTGGCGTCGTTCATCTCGATCAGGCCGTGGTACTGCGCGTAGAGGACGGCCCCGTCCTCCGTCTCGAACTGGGCGCGGACGTCCATCCGGGCCCAGTTGTCCGAGCCGACCAGGACCCAGTCGGCCCCCGCGCCGACCACCCTGGCCTTGATCCGGGGCCCGCTGAGCTCGCCCTCGACCACCTGGAAGACCATCCGGATCCCCAGCGGACCGGCGCCGACCATGAGGGGCGACTTGAGCTGGGCGGTGCAGCGTGCTTCGAATTCGAGATCCATGCTCACTCCTCGGGTTGGTGGCGGCGGAACACGAGCGAGGCGTTGTGGCCACCGAAGGCGAACGAGTTCGACAGGGCGGCGCGGACCTGCCGGGAGCGGCCGACGTTGGGCACGTAGTCCAGGTCGCACTCGGGATCGGGGACCTGGTGGTTGACCGTGGGCGGGATCCACTGGTGCCGCAGGGCCAGCGCGCAGATCGCGGCCTCCAGGGCCCCGGCGGCACCGAGCAGGTGACCCGTCATCGACTTGGTCGAGCTGACCGGCAGCGCTGCGGCGTACACGCCGAACGCCCGCCGGATGGCCACCGTCTCGGCGATGTCGGCCATCTTCGTCGACGTCGCGTGGGCGTTGACGTAGTCGACGTGGCCGGCGGGGAGGCCGGCGTCGGCCAGCGCCGCGGTCATGGCGGCCGCGGCGCCCCGGCCGGTGGGGTCGGGGGCCGTCATGTGGTGCGCGTCGTTGCTCTGCCCGAACCCGCTGACCTCGGCGTAGACGCGCGCGCCCCGGCGCAGGGCCGCCTCGACCGGTTCGAGCACCAGCATCGCCGCGCCCTCGGCGAGCACGAAGCCGTCCCGGCGGGCGTCGAACGGCCGTGAGGCCCCCGTGGGGTCGTCGTTGCGCACGGACAGGGCGCGCATGTTCGCGAAGCCGGCGACGATCGGCGACACGAGGCAGGACTCGGCGCCGCCGGCCACCGCGGCGTCGGCGTACCCGTCGCGGACCAGCCGCATCGCCTGCCCGACCGCGTCGGTCGACGCCGCGCACGCGGTGACCGGCGCCGAACTGGGCCCGCGCAGGCCGAACCGGTGGGCGACGAACGCGGCCGGCATGTTCGCGATCGAGTTCGGCACGAAGAAGGGCGACACCATCCGGGGCCGGTCGATGTCGACGTGCACGCCCCGCTCGATGCTCGCGGCGCCGCCGATCGCGCTGCCCACGACGGTGGCGGTGCTGTCCGGGTCAGCGAGGCCGCCCGCGTCGTCGACGGCCTGCTGCGCTGCCGCCAGCGCGAAGTGCAGCACCCGGTCGAGGCGGATGCAGTCCTTGCGGGACACCCAGTCGTGCGGGTCGAAGTCGACGACCTCGCCCGCGATCTGCACGGGCAGCCGGGTCGCGTCGAACCGCGAGATGGGCCGGATCCCGGACGAGCCGCGCCGCAGCCCGTCCCACACCGCGTCCACGCCGACGCCGAGCGGGGTGACCAGGCCGATCCCGGTGACCGCCACCCGGCGACGGGTCGGCGTCATCGCGGCCCGTCGCCGTCGAGGCCGAACATGCGTTCCATCCGCATGGCGAGCTGCACGTCGCCCTGCACCCGCAGCTGCCCGTGCAGCATCAGGTCGACGCCGCGCCGGGCGCCGCTGGCCATCTCGACGAAGGCGGCGCTGTCGAAGACGAGCGTCACCGCGGCGGCACGGTCGGCGGCGACGGGCCGCACCTCGCACCCGTGCGGCCCGAGCCCCAGGTCGTACTCGATCGGTTCGGCCGGCGGCCGGCGCACCCGCCAGCGGGCCACCGTCTCCTCGCCGAGGAGGTTGCGGACGAAGAAGTCCGGCATCCGCCGGAACGCGTCGTGCAGCACCTCGGCGCCCGCCGGGGTGCGCAGCCAGGCCACGAGCTGGGCGCGGGTCAGGTCGGCCAGGGCGGCGCGGACGGCCGCCCGTTCCCCGGAGCGCAGGCCGGCCTCGGTCGCCGGCGCCAGGGCCTCCGGGCGCTCGGTCTCGGTCATCGGATTCCCGCCCTTCCGACGGTCGTCGCCGACAGTCCCGCGGCGGCCGTCAACGCCGCCGCCAGTTCCCGCTCCGGGTCCTCGCCGGGCAGCCGGTCGGCCACGTGCCCGTCGGGCCGGACCAGCACCGCCTCCCGTGGGGCCAGCCGGTAGGCGTCGGCGAAGGCCCCGGTGGTGTCGGCGACGGTGTCCGCCGACACCGGTGCGTCGGCGTCCGTCACGGCGACGAGCACCACCGGCACGGGGCCCGGCCAGGCCCGTACGGCGTGCCGCCACCGGTCGGCGGGCCCGGCCGTGAACAGCGCGAAGCCGTTCGCGGTCCAGTCCTCCACGGCGGCGCGGCGCATGGCGGAGTCGAGCCAGGCGTGCGGCGCGCGCGCCCCGGGCACGGCCTCCGGCTGGTAGCGCACGACGTCGCGTACCACCTCGGCGGGTGCGTCGGCGGCCCGGTCCGCCGCCGACGGGTACCGGAAGCCGAGGGCCTGCCCGGCGAAGTCGAAGTGGGGCCGGTGCTGTTCCAGCATCGGCGCGAGCGCCGCGACGGCGTCCCGGGCGTCGTCGCCGGCACGGGCCAGGGCCGTGGCGTAGGGGGCGGCGTCGTGCTCCAGGAAGTCCCGCATGAGCAGCGCGTTGTGCTCGCTCTGCCGGGCGTTGAAGTCGGCCACCGGGCGGCGCTCCCGCTCGTAGTCGTCGAGCAGTCCCGCCCCGCCCCAGCCCCGCAGCACCGCCGCCAGCCGCCAGGCCAGGTGGTGGGCGTCCTGGATGCCGGTGTTCATGCCGAAGCCGCCGGTGGGCGGGAAGGTGTGGGCCGCGTCCCCGGCGACGAACACCCGCCCGGAACCGTCCCGCCACCGGTGCGCGGCGGTGGTGCCCATGGTCCAGGTCCGGACCGAGCGGACCTCGACCCGGACCGACGCGCCGACCGCCTCGGCGATGAGGGCCGCGTGGTCCCGGTCGGGGGCGAACAGCGTCTCGTCGGCGTCGTCGCCGAGCGCGGGCACCTCCAGCAGCCACTCGCCGCGCTGCGGGTCCACGGCGATGATCACCCCGTTCACCCGGGGGTTGACGATCCAGTACAGGGCGCTCTCCCGGCCCCGGATCCAGGGGGTGAGGTCGCCGACGAAGTGCACGTCCAGCAGGCGGCCCAGCGGCGGCTGGTGCCGCACCTCCAGCCCGGCCCTGCCGCGGATCCGGCCGTGCAGGCCCTCGGCGAGCACGGCGTACCGGGCCTCGACGTGCCCGACCACGCCGTCGGGGCTGCGGTGGGTGAGGCGGACGCCGACGTCCGGGTCGGCGACGAGGTCGGTCACCGTCGTGCCCGTCCTGAGCTCCACGCCGGGTTTCGCGCGCAGCGCGTCGGCGAGGATCCGTTCGAGCCGGTGCTGCGGGCAGATGGTCGGCAGCACGGGGCTCTGCGCCATCATCCGCATCAGCGTGGCGGCGTCGGGGACCATCTCGATCGAGCCGAGGTGGACGCCCGCGAGGGAGCTGACGAACGACACCCGGGGCATGTCCTCGATGGGCACCCCGGCCTGCCGGACGGCCTCCGCGAGCCCGAACCGGCGCAGGATCTCCATCGTCCGGGCGTTGACCATGGTGGCCCTCGGGTGCCGGGCGGGGGTGGCGCGCGCCTCGACGACCGTCGAGCGGATGCCGTGGGCCGCCAGGGCGTGTGCGGCGGCGAGGCCGACGGGTCCGCCGCCGACGATCGCGACCTCGGTACGGGAGTCCGTCACCGTGGGCCTGCCGACACGGTCGGTCCGGCGGCGGCGAGCGCCGGCGCTAGGCGGCGGTGCACCGCCCTGGACAGCGCCCCCCGGTTCACGGCGTGGGCCGCGACGAGCGCCGGCAGGCCGAGCAGGATCGCCCCGGCCAGGGTGCCGACGAAGGCGCCGGTCAGCAGCGCCCGCCCGCCGGCGGTCCGGCGCTGTCGCATCCGGCGCCCCCACCACGCGAACGCGGCCCCGGCGAGCAGGTCCCCGGCGGCGATCGGCACCTCCACCGGTGCCGCGTCCCGGCGGTGCAGCAGGTCGCCGACGCGGTGGGCGAGGGGCGCGGCGGCCGGCGTGGTGAGCACGGCGGCGAGTTCCTCGCCCAGGTCGCGCACCCGCGTCAGCTCCCGCTCGTTCACGCCGGCCGCGGGGAACCGCCAGAAGGGGCCCCGGCGGCCGGCCAGCAGCCACCGCAGCGTGGTGACGAAGGTGACCCCGGCCGGCGCGGTGTCGATGGCGGCCACGGTGCCCACCAGCCGGCCGCCCGCCGCCTCCACCAGCCGCCGGAACTCCAGCGCCGCCGAATACCACATGTTGCGGCACGCGACCACGCCGAGCACGTCCCGCCCGGCGAGGTGACCGCTGTCCAGCAGGGACCGGACGGGGATCGACGGGGCGAGGTACCAGACCTGGTAGCCGAGCACCACGAGGTCGCCCGGGGACGCGGTGGGCGGATCCAGGGTGTACGGCACCCGCGCCGCCGGGTCGACCGCCTCGCCGAAGATGCCGAAGAAGCGGCGCACCGGCCACGGGAAGGGGTACGGGGTGACCGGCCGGACCGTGACGGTGTCGACCTCGACGCCCGCCTTCGCCAGCGGGGCCGTCAGGGCACCCAGGACCTCGTCGAGTTGGCCGGTCTGGCTGTAGGAGTAGACGGTCACGGTCGGCGGGGCCGAGGCGGCGTCCGGCACCCGTCAGCCCTCCCCGCCGGCGGTCACCGCGGTCAGGTGCATGAACGAGACGGAGAACCGGCCCGACTCGGGCACCATGCACAGCATGGTGTCGCCGGGGTTGACCAGCCCCTGGGAGAGGATCTCCTCCAGGATCACGTAGATGCTGGCGCACCCGATGTTGCCCACCTGCGGCAGGTTGCTGTACCACACGTCGACGGGCGGGCCGGGGGTGCCGCGGCGGGCCATCTCGCGCAGCACCATCTGCTTCATCCGCTCGCTGGAGTAGTGCGCGGGAAGCCACCGCAGGGTGTGTGGGTCGAACCGGCCGGCCGCCAGCAGCCGCTCGTACTCGTCGATGCCGACCTTCACCAGGTGTGGCAGCAGCGCGAGGTTCTGCCGCAGGGACAGGGCGCCGTCGGCGAGGGCGTCGGCCGGGGTGTCGTAGTCCCACCACGCCTTGGTGGAGGTGTTGTTCGGCAGGCCGAAGTACATGCAGGTGTCGCCGGTGTTCGCGTACGACGTCAGGGTGAGCCAGTCGATGCGCAGGCTGACCCCGGCGGAGGCGGGCCGGTCCTGGACGAGCGCCGCGCCGGCGCCGTCGGAGAGCATGTAGCGCAGGAAGGCCATCTCCAGCGCCAGGGAGCCCTCCTCGTCCACCGGGCGGACGTCGCTGTTCCGGATGCTCTTGAAGCTGCGGGTCGGGTTCTCGCAGGCCACGGCGATCGCGTTGCGCTTCTCGCCGACGTTGATCTGGAGGTAGGCGTTCTTCAGGGCCATCATCCCGGAGTTGCACACGCCGTGCGTCGAGACGATCTCGCACGGCGCGTTGCCCAGCTCGCCGTGCACCATGCTGGCCATTCCCGGTGCGATCAGGTCCGGGATGGTGCTGCCGGCGGCGATCAGGTCGATGTCGTCGAGCTGGATCTCCGACCGGGCGACGGCGGCGCGCACGGCCTCGGCCGCCATCCGGGTGTTCGAGTACCGGGTCTGCTGGTTCTTGTCGATCGCGTAGTACCGCGTCTTGATGCCGGCGTTGGCGAGGGTCTGCTCCCGCAGGTTGGACGTCGCCCGGCCGATGACGCCGATGTAGTCCTCGACCTCCTCGTTGGGCACCGGCTCGCCAGGCAGGAAGCGGCCCATCGCGGTGATGTAGGCGGGCATGTGTCACCTCTCCAGGACGGTCGACTCGCCGGCGCCGGCGCCGGCCACGCGGTCCGACATGCGTCGGCGGACGAAGGCGACGACGTCGCCGACGGTCCGGATCTCGGCGATGCCCTCGTTGTCGAGGGCCACCGAGTACTTGCTCTGCAGCGCCTGCGCCATCCCGATCAGGTCCAGCGAGTCGAGACCCAGCTCGTCGAAGAGCTGCGTGGTCGGCCCCACCCGGGCCGGGTCGACGGCGCAGTGGTTCGCCAACAGCGTCGTGACGTCGTCGTACAACTCGTCATCGAGCGTCATGCGCAACCTCCCCCGGTCGACGGCGGTGAGCCGTCGACGTCGTCGTCGTGCGGGCGGGGCCGTGACGCCCCGCGGCACGGGATACAGACTGTCGGCCGGCACCCCGGCCGACCATCCGGAGAACCCCGCTCGGGCACCCCGAATCAGCCGGCGCGGCGTCGGGCGGGGGTTCGGGGTGCCGACCACGCGTCGGGGCGGCCCGTCGCCCGGGTGGCGGGGCGCCGGATGCGTTCCCGCTCCACGGCTCGCGCGAGCAGGGCCCGCGAGGTGATGCCGAGCTTGCCGAAGATGCGGGTCAGGTGGGTCTCCACCGTCTTGGCGCTCAGCAGCAGGGTCGCGGCGATCTGCCGGTTGGTGCGGCCCGCCGCCACCAGCTCGGCGATCTGCCACTCCCGGTCCGACAGCGGCAGGCGCTGGTCGGCCACCGTCGGCACCGGGCCCAGCGGGGTGCGCCGGCCGAGCCGGCGCAGTTCCCTGGCGGCCTCCCGTTCGTAGCGCACCGCGCCGCAGTCCCGGAACTCGTCGAGCGCCACCCGCAGCACGGTCGCCGCGCCGGCCCGGTTGCCGCCCAGGGCCAGCGCCGCGGCCTCGGTGAGCATGTCCCGGGCCGCCTCGACGCGCGCGCCGGCCGCGGCGGCGGACCGGGCGGCGGCACGGGCGGACTCCGCCGCCGCAGCCGCGTCCCGTCGGGCGAGGTGCACCATCGCCCGGGCCCGTCGGGCGTGGACCGTGGCCATCGGCAGCCCCGTGGCCCGGGCGACGTCCTCGGCGGCGCGGGCCTGCTCGTCGGCCTCGTCGAAGCGGTTCTCGCCGAGCGCCGCCGCGGCGGCGCAGCAGCGCCACGCCCCGTCGCTGACGGGGTCGACGGGTGCCACCCGCCGCAGCGCCACGACCGTCTCCAGGTCGGCGACGACGTCGCCCACGTCGATCCGGACGATGGTCGCCCACTGCTCGGCCAGCGCCCGCGAGGTGTCGTCGTCGCCGGTCGCGGCGACGGCCTCCAGCGCCAGCCGAACCGCGCCGTCGTCGTCGTCGGCCAGCGTACGGAGCTCGGCGGCGGTCAGCAGCGCCCAGGGCAGGACGGCCCGCGCCTGCCCGTCCTCGGCGAGTTCGACGGCGGCCTCGACGAGTTCCGCCGCCTCCGCCGGCTCCCCGAGGGCGAGTCGGGCCCGGGCGGCGATCCACAGCGCCGGGGCGCGCCACCAGGCGGCCGGGGCGGGCCGCCGGTGCGACAGCAGCCGGTCGACGAGCACGATGGCCTCGGCGTAGCCGCCCATCAGCAGTTCGAGCAGCGCCGGGACGAGCAGCGCCTCGGGGTGCGCCGGCAGCTCCCGGTCGCAGACCAGGGCCAGCTCCCGCCGGGCCGCGACGCGGGCCGCCAGCGCCTGGTTCATGGCGTGCTGCTGGAGCTGGCCGAGGCCGACGAGACCGTTGGCCAGGGCACGGGCGGGGGGCGTGCGGGCGTGCTGGAGCGACTCGGCGGCCAGCCGATGCAGCTCCGCGGAGTCGCCCGCCTGGGCGGCGGCGCAGGCCCCGAGCGCCGACAGCAGCGCCACGGCCTCCGTGTCGGCGCTGTCCGCTTCCGCGCGCAGCGCCCGGACCCGCTCCCGCGTCCTGGTGTGGTGTCCGGTCAGGAGCTCCACCATGGCCAGCCGGCGGGCCAGTTCGAGCCGGCCGTCGGGGCGTCGGCCGGGCTCGTGCGACCAGGCCCGGTCGTACGCGGCGCGGGCCTGCTGCAGCAACCCGGCCGCCGCGGCGGCGTCGCCCTGGCCCAGGAGCGCCTCGTGCCGGGCCACCGGGTCCCGTTCCAGGGCGCGGGCGGTCCGGAACCACTCGGCGGCCCGTGCCGGGTCCACGTCCATGGTCTCCCGCGCGGCCTCGGTCAGGGTGGCCGCCGCCTCCGGGTCCGGCGGGGTGGCGAACGCCGCCAGGTGCACGGCACGCCGCCGGGCGGGAGCGCCGCGCAGCGCCTCGGCGGCCCGTCGGTGGCCGGACACCCGGCGGCCCGGCGAGGCGAGCTGGTAGACCCCGTGGCGGACGATCGGCTGCCGGAAGGCGAACTCACGCGGTACGTCGGTCTCCCTGATCAGCCCGGAGGAGACCAGCTCGTCCGCCGCCAGGAGGGTCTGTTCGTCGGTGGTGCCGTTGACGGCCCGCACGAGTTCCAGGTGGAAGGTCTCCCCCACGATCGCCGCGGACGTGAGCAGGTGCCGCGCGGGCTCGCTGAGGCGGCCGAGTTCCCAGCGCAGCACGGTGACGATCCGGTCGGGAAGGCGGTCGACGGGCCGGCCGCCCTGCTCGGCCAGGGCCCGCAGGTAGCAGGGGTTGCCGCCGCAGAGGCGCAGCAGCTCGGCCCGGCGGCGCGGGCCGCGTACGGCGGTCAGGAACGCCTCGGCCTCCCGGTCGGGCAGCGGCTCCAGCTCGACGGCGACGCCGGGCTGTTCGGTGCACAGGCACAGGCCGACCAGCGGCCCCTCGCATGGCCCGCTGCGCCAGGCGGCGAGCAGCAGCAGCCGGCCCTTCGGCTGCCGTTCGAGCAGGTGGGCGAGGAAGGCCACGGATTCCCGGTCGGCCCACTGCAGGTCGTCGAGGACGAGGACGAGGCCCGACGGCTCGGCGAGCCGCTCCACGAGCGCCCGCATCGCCCGGTGGGCGCGGTAGTTGTTGTCCTGGGCCGCCTGCGGGCAGGTCTGGTCCCGGCCGCTCAGCGAGGGGAAGACCCGCGCGAGGTCGGCCACCCGGTTGTCGCCCAACCCGGCCAGCAGGTCGCCGCCCAGGCCGTCGAGGTAGTCGTCCAGCGCGTGCACCAGCAGGCTGAACGGCACGTGTCGCTCGTATTCGCTGCCCCGGCCCCGGAGCACCAGGAAGCCCTCCCCGGCGGCCTCCTCGGCGACCGCGTTGAGCAGCCAGGTCTTGCCGGTGCCGGGATCGCCCCGGACGAAGGCCCAGGCCGTGCCGGACCCCGCCAGGTCGAACACCGTACGCAGTTGGTCGAGTTCACGACGCCGCGGCGTCGCGGCGGTGTTGTCGATGAATGGCATTGCTCTCCCCCGTCTGGACGACCTCGGTGATGACGTTCGCCGGTGGCGGGGACCGCGCCGCCGGCCGGACGCCGGGACTCACGGCACCTGGACGACCTGGGCGGCGTAGGCCAGCCCGGCACCGAAGCCGACCAGCAGCGCCCAGTCGCCGCGGTGGGCGCGCCCGGCCTGCCGGAGCTGCTCCAGGGCCAGCGGGATGGACGCCGCGGAGGTGTTTCCGGCGTTGATGATGTCGTCGGCGACCGGGGTGTCGGCCGACAGGCCGAGCCGTTCGGCGGCCCGCTCGATGATGCGCAGGTTGGCCTGGTGCGGCACGAACGCCCTGACCTGGGCCATCTCCAGGCCCGCTGCCTCCACCGCGCGCCGGCCGAGCTCCGGAACGGTGTCGATGGCCCAGCGGAACACCTCACGCCCCGCCATCTGCATGGTCGGCCAGGGCTGCTCCGGTCGGTCCCGGTAGTCCCGCCAGCTCGCCCCGTGGGCGATGAGCTCGCGACGGGCGCCGTCGGCGCCCCACACCGTCGGCCCGATCCCCATCGTGTCACCGGGGCCGATGACCACGGCCCCGGCGCCGTCGGCGAACAGCAGCGCGGCGCTGCCCTCGCGGGAGACCAGGTCGGTCATCCGGTCGACGCCGATCAGCAGCACGTGCCGGACGGTCCCGGCGCGGACCAGCGCGTCGGCCATGCCCACCCCGTAGCTGAACCCGGCGCAGGCGGCGTCGATGTCGAGTGCCGCCGCCCGCCGGGCCCCCAGCCTGAAGGCGATCTCGGGGGCCGCCGCCGGGGTCTGCCGGAGGTCCGACATGGAGGCGACGAGCACCATGTCGACGGCGTCGGCGGAGATGCCGGCGGCGGCCAGCGCCCGGCTGCCGGCCCGGCTGGCCATTTCCGTGATGGTCTCGTCCGCGGCGGCGTGTCCACGTCGTACGACGCCGGTGCGGCGTCTGACCCAGTCGTCCGTATAGGTCGTGCCCCGCACCAGATCATCGTTACATACAATTGTCCGTGGTCGATATGTGCCGATGCCGATCATCCTCGCGCCAGAAGTCGCCAAGGCCACCTACACCACCAATCGCACGTTCTCGGCAAACGGGAATGTGAATCGCCCACGACTTAGCGCCGAATCGAATCGCCCGCTCTGCGGGAGCCCACGATCCGGCTCACCCAGCAAGGAACAACAAAGGGGAAGCGCGGCCTCCGATGGCCACACATGTCAGACAGGACAGCTCAGATTCCCCCCGAAGCTGCACTCAACCTTCGCCAAGTTACTGCCAGCAACCCGGCACTTACGGTGCCGGATGCAAATTTTTCACGATGTGAAATCTGTTCACGCTCCGATAACATCGAAGCCACTGAGGACGGACGCGACGCGCCAAGCCAGGGAATCGACACCTATAACCGTTCAAAATGGCCCGACGGGCCGTCGGATACGCCGTCACGACCAATCATTGACGGAAACCGGACAGTTTCCGCTCACCCGTCGGCCACGCCCCCCGCGCCCATCGGCGTCAACTCGGCCACGGTCGCGCGCACCAACTCGGCGAGACCGCCGGGGCCGACGACGATCCGCCCCTCCAGCAGGAGCGAGGCGAGGCCGTGCACGAGCGACCAGGTGGCGAGCAGCGCCGCGGGCCTCCGCCCGGCCGGCACCTCTCGCGCCAGCCGGCCCTCGATGACCGCCGTGCACCTCGCGGCCGCGGCGAGCGCCTCGGCGTTCGACCGTCCACACGGGTAGGCGTACATCAGCCGGAACAGCCCCGGGCGGTCCAGGGCGAACCGCACGTACGCCTCAGCCATGGCGGGGATCGCCTCCGCCGCGCCGCCCGCGCCGTCGGCGGCCGAGAGGCACTCGGCGAGGGCGTCGTATCCGCGCACCGCCAGGGCGGTGAGCAGCGCGTCCTTGTCCGCGTAGTGCCGGTACGGGGCGTTCGCGGAGACCCCGGCGCGGCGCGCCACCTCCCGCAGCGACAGCGCCCCTGGCTCACCGGAGGCCAGCAGCAGCTCCATCCCCGCGTCGAGCAGGGCGTGCGGCAGATTGCCGTGGTGGAAGGGACCCGACCGCGATGTTGACACTGCACACACCCTCTCCTACGCTGGCATCCGCCCGTGACATCCGAGCACCGCCCCCCGCACCGCGCGCAACCAGCCTTCCTGACCACTCCCTGAGCGGAGCGCGTAGTCATGACCGTGCGGCACGTGGACGTCGTCATCGTCGGGGCCGGCCTGTCCGGCATCGGCGCAGCCTACCGACTACAGACCAGAAGACCGGGCACCTCCTTCCTCGTCCTCGAGGCGCGCGACGCCCTCGGCGGCACCTGGGACCTCTTCCGCTACCCCGGCGTCCGCTCGGACTCCGACATGTTCACCCTCGGTTACCCGTTCCGCCCCTGGACCGGCGAGCGGTCCATCGCCGACGGGGCGGGCGTCCTGGACTACATCCGCCGCACGGCCGTCGACGCCGGCCTCGACCGGCACATCCGGCTCCACCACCGGGTGGTGCGGGCGTCCTGGTCCTCGGCGCACGCCCGGTGGACCGTGGAGGCCGAGGTCGGCCCGCAGCGGCAGCCGGCCAGTTGGTCGTGCCGGTTCCTCTACCTGTGCAGCGGCTACTTCAGCTACACCGGCGGCCACGAGATCGACCTGCCCGGGCGGGAGACCTTCCGGGGCCGGGTGGTGCACCCGCAGGACTGGCCCGAAGACCTCGACCACGCCGACCGGCGGATCGCCGTGATCGGCAGCGGCGCCACCGCGATCACCCTCGTGCCGGCGCTGGCCGAACGGGCGGCGCACGTCACCATGGTGCAACGGTCGCCGACGTACGTCGTCGCACAGCCCACCCGGGACCGGATGGTCGCCGCCCTGCGGGCGGTGCTGCCGGCGGCGGCCGTGCACCGGGCCGCCCGGGTCAAGAACGTCGCGGTCACGACCCTCGCCTACCACCTCATGCGGCGCTGGCCGGCCCGCGCCGCGGCCCTGTTGCGGGCGGGCGTGGCCCGGGAACTCGCCGGCGCGCTGCCGCTCGACCCGCACTTCCGCCCCCGCTACGACCCGTGGGACGAGCGCCTCTGCCTCAGCGCCGACGGGGACTTCTTCCGGGCCATCAGGCAACGGCGCGCCAGCGTGGTCACCGGCGACGTCGCCGCGCTGGTCCCCGACGGGCTGCGGATGGCCTCCGGCGAGACGGTGCCCGCCGACATCGTCGTCACCGCCACCGGCCTGCGCATGGTCGCGCTGGGCGAGATCGCCCTCGACGTCGACGGCACGCCGGTCGACCCGGGCCGGACGCTGATGTACAAGGGCATGATGCTGTCCGGCGTGCCGAACCTCGCCTGGTGCGTCGGCTACGCGAACGCGTCGTGGACGCTGCGCGCCGACCTCACCTCGCAGTACGTGTGCCGGCTGCTCGCACACCTGGACCGCCGCGGGCTCGCGTGGGCCGCGCCCCACGTCGACGGCCGGGCCGAAGCCGTCCGCCCCCTGGTCGGCCTCACGTCGGGATACGTGCGCCGGGCCGCCGCGAGCCTGCCCAAGCAGGGCGAACGGCCACCCTGGCGGGTCCGCCGCAACTATCCGTCCGACCTCGTCGCCCTGCGCTACGGGCGGATCAAGGACGGCGCCATGCGCTTCGGCGTGCGGGGCACGCCGGTGCGCCCCCGCAGCGGCGAGGAGTCGCTCGTGTGAACCCGGCACCACCTCGGGCCCGCGTCACCACCGCCAGGCGATCCCCGAGGCGAGACCGCCGTAGCAGTGGTGGAAGGTCATCGAGACCAGGCCCGCGTCGTTGGGCACGATGCGCACCCCCTCGTCCGGCTCTCCCGGCCGGGCGATCCGGCTCAGCTTGTCGTATCCCCACACGGCGTCCGGCCGGTCCCCGACGAAGCGGACCCCGACCCGGTAGGTGAGGGTCGGCGCCTCGAAGGTCTGCCCGGACAGGTCGACCGCCGGGGCCTCGGCGGACCGGTGCGCGGCGGGCACCCGCTCCCGGAAGCTGAACTCGTGGGCCGCGCCCACCCCCACCGGCCGCGGGAAGCGCAGGTCGTGCAGGGTGCCTCCGGGCAGCTGCCGGGTGGTCGCCTCGGCGCCGGACACGTCGGACAGCTCGGTCGGGCTGTAGGTGCCGTACTGGAAGGTCTCCGCCGCGTCGACCAGGGAGATGACGACCCGACGCTGCCGTGACTCGACGAACCTGCGGTCCTCGATGAGGCAGACCACGTCGAGGTCGCGGATCAGCAGGCCGCCGTGCGGGACCGGGAAGTCCCCCGGGGTGGGCGCGCCCGCGTAGAAGCGGGACACCAGCCGCAACGCCAGCACGTCGACGGCCTCGTCCTCCCACATCCGGACGGCGTCCGGCTTGCGGCCGACCGACCGGCCGTACGCGGCCCGCCGGCCCTCCAGGCTGCCGCCGGCCTCACCGGTCAGGTCGTACGCGGCCCACAGCGCCGGCCCCTGGGGAATGTCCCCGAGCGACATGACCGCCGACCGGAAGCGCTCGAAGCTGGTCTCCACCGGCAGCCCGCGGCCCCCCACGGCGTCGACCACGGCGCCGGCGCCGGCGAAACGCTTCGGCGTGCAGCCCGCGCCCTTGCGCAGGTATCTGAGATCCTTGACGAGGTCGGATTCGTCGTCGCCCACCGGTCCCCCATGATCGACTTTCCGGTTCCGTTCCACTTTCCACCGTACAAGTTGGAGCGGTGTTCGGATCGACTCAGCCCGCCGCGCGTGCGGCGGCCGAGTCGAGGAGCGTGAGCGACATGTCCGGCACCCCTTCCGCCATGCGGCCCACCACCGTCCCGCGTACGCCGCTGGCGACGGAGGTCGTCGCGCCGCGCCCCCGCCCCGGACGCCCGCTGGCCGACCTGCTGCCGGCCGCCGAGCGCCGCGCCGACTGGCGGCACGTGCGGGGGCTGCACCGCCAGCACGTCCAGTTCGCCGACGGCGGGGGCGCGCGCGTGCCCGCCGTGCTCCGGGAGGCGCTCGCCGACGCGATCCTGGACGTCTCGTCGAGCTACGCCGGGCACGAGGACGAGCTGGTCGAGCACGGCCTCGCGGTGCTCGCCGACGTCGAGGGCCACGAGATCGTCGACGAGGAGCTGTTCCGGGCGTACTACGAGGACGACCGCTTCACCCCGGGCGGCGGCGACGATCCGACCGGCCGCCGGCAGCCGGGGCTGTTCGAGGCCCTCGTCGAGACGTGCCGGCGGCGGCGCGACGCCCGGGGGCTGCGCGACGCCCTGCGCGGCACGGGCACCTCGGGTCTGCTCATCGGCTCCACCAGCTACGGCCGCTTCCACAACGTCCGGGGGAACCGGAACGGGACGGCCGCCTCGGACCTCGACTTCGTGGTCGTCGTCGACGATCCGGCGATCCTGGGCTGCGTGGACGGGCTCCTGGCGACGGCGCTGCCCGGCGTCCCGGCGGCGGACCTCGACCGGATGCGGCACCGGGCCGAGGTGTTCACCGGCGGCCTCGACGACGGCCGGACGGTGTTCAGCCACAAGCTGCGGCTGTGGGCGGACGGCGCCCCGGACCCGATGCTGCCCGCCGGGGTGGCGGCGTCCGACTACCTGGTGAGCCTGCACTTCCTGACCCGGCCCGTGCTGGACTACGTCCTCGTGGCCTCCACGCCGCGGCTGCGCCGGGACGCCGCCGGGGCCCGCCGGACGGTGCACGACTACCGGGAGGCGCCGGTCACCCGGCGGGACCACCACCGCACCTTCGCCGGGCGCAGCTACCAGTTGCCGCTCGACACGGTCGCGACGGAGGGCGGCCACCTCACCTCGCCCCGGGTCTACTACATCGACGACTTCGACTCCTACTGCCCGGGCTTCTTCCAGACGATGCTGCTGCCCCGCCCGGACGTCCTCTGGGACGGGCTCGACGTGGCGCCCGCGCTCGACCAGTTCCAGCGCAAGATCTCCGAGCGCGTGCGGTACGAGGCCGACCGCCCGCCGCACGCCATGGTGCGGCAGAGCTTCGCCCACGTGCGACGGGACGCCTTCGCTCCACGGGTCATCCGGCTTCTGGACGGGTGACCCGCGCGCCGGGGGTGGTCCAGGCCGCCAGCGGTGATGCGGCGGCCCGCGCCGCGTCACCGCCCGGCCGGTCGCCGATCTCGAAGTCACCGGCCATGCCCAGCTCCCGCCGGGCCACGAGCACGAACTCGCGCTCGGCGACCCAGAGCCCCTCGAACCGCTCCGGCGGGACGGCGTCGACGTCGTGCGCGGCCCGGTCGGCGGCGAGCAGCCGGGCGTGCCGGACCATCGCGTTGACGGCCCGGACGGTGTCCGGGCCGTCGGCGACCAGCCGCACCGCCGTCTTGGTGGCCTCCAGGCGCTCCCGGTAGGCGCTGCCCTCGTCGTCGAAGAACGGCATCGGGTCGTGCGGCGGTCGCGGCCGGGGCACCGCGACGACCCGCGCGTCCGGGCGGAGCACGTACGCGACGTACTCCCGGAACGCGGTCAGGAAGTCACGGTAGGCGGCGAGCCGGATGTCCCGCCACTGCCGCTGCTGGTCCCGTCGCCACAACCGGTCCTGGGCGCGGACGGTCAGCCAGCCCCCGAGCGCGACGGCCACCAGGGTGGTCGCCGCGGTGATCCCCAACTCGGCCAGGTTCACGTGCACCTCGCAGACTCGCCGGCACCCACCGTCGACGTCATTGTCACATTCGGTCGCCAGCCCCCGGGCGGGTCACATCGGGTTCCAGCCGTCGGAGCCCGCGAGGTACTTCTGCGGCGTGTAGTTGGCCGCCTGCGAGTCGCTGAGCTGCGGACGGTTGCTGTTGACGCCCGCACCGGCCCCGGTGTTGCGGTATTCCAGGAACCGGGCGTTCTGCCAGACGTTGCCGGACATGTCGGTCCAGGGTTGCGCCGTCTTGATGGTCCCGCTGAGCGACGACTCCCGGTACAGCACCTGGGCGGTCGGGCCCCACGGCCGGCCGAGGGTGGTGGTGTTGCTGGTCGCGCCGGTGATGGTCGAACGGTAGATCAGCATCCCGTACGTCTTGTTGGCGGGCGTGCGGGCGGCGGTGATCGGCCCGCCGGTGGACCGCTTCTCGTAGATCGAGGCCCGGTCGAGCACGACGGTGCCGCCGCCGAAGATGAAGTCGACGGTGCCCTCCACGTAGGAGTCGACCACGTAGGCGCGGGTGTTGTCGTTGACCAGGAAGGTGTCCTGGTCGCCGAGCAGCCGGACGTTGCGCAGCACCGCCCGGTCGGCGTTGAGGTGCAGGGCGACCGCCTGCTGGTCGCTGTTGTTCCAGTTCTCGACGTAGTCGTTGGAGATCGTCAGGTTCTCGGCGACGAAGTTGGCCCCGTAGACGAACATGCTGGCGCTGTTGAAGGTGCCGTGGGTGGCGGCGTAGTTGTTGTAGACGAGCACGGTGTTCGACGGCGACGAGCCCAGGCCCCGCAGGGTGATGTGGGGCTTGTTGGCCGGCACCGTGACGACCTCGCGGTAGGTGCCCGGCTTGATGGTGATGGTGACCCGCGAGCTGTTGTTCGTCGGCACCGCGTTGATCGCGGCCTGCACGGTGCGGTACGTGCCGGTGCCGTCGGCCGCCACGGTCGGCGTCCCGGCCGGCGGCGGGGTCGTCGCGGGCGGGGTCGTCGGCGGCGGAGTGGTCGGGGGCGCAGTGGTCGGCGGCGGGGTCGTCGGCGGGGCGGTGGTGGGCGCGGTCGTGCCCGTGCAGGCGGTCCCGTTGAGGGTGAAGACGGTCGGCGCGGGGTTGCTGGAGTTGTTCCAGGACCCGTTGAAGCCGACCTCCACCGCGCCGTTGGTCGGGATGGACGCGGTGTAGTCCACGTTTGTCGCGACCACGTTGCCGCTGGCCGGGCTCGCGGTGAAGCCCCACGACTGGATCACGGCCTGACCGGCGGTGAACGTCCAGCCCAGGCGCCATCCGGTGACGGCGTCCCCCAGATTCTTGATCCTGATGGTGGCGCTGAAGCCGCCGTCCCACTGGCTGGCCACCGCGTAGGTGACCTGGCAGCCGGCCGCGGCCTGCGCGGAGCCGGTGGTCGCGACGCCCGCGACGACCGTGGTGGCGGTGGTGAGGGCGGCGGCGGCCACCGACAGGACTCGCCGCCGCCTCGACAGAACGTTCACGCTGACTCTCCCAGGGGTCCTGGCCTGCGGATGGGCCAGCCATCGAGATGTGCCTATATTGCGGGGCCATATCGTGGCACGGCGCGGACGAGCTGTAAAGCGCTTTCCCAGCATCCTCGAGGTGACTGTGACCTGGTTCGAGTACGGGCAGCGCCACGGATCGACCCAGACCGTCACGGCCGTCCAGCGGGTTGCGGGCAGGTCGTCGGCGGGGAGGATGATGGGGGCTTGGACATCGAGCCGGTCGACCCCGCCCCCGTCCGGGCGTTCCCCCGGGCGAGCCTGCGGCAACGCTGGACGGACCTGACCTTCGTGCACTGGGCGGTCGCGCCGGAACTCGTCGCGCCGCTGCTGCCCGCCGGCACCCGCCCCGACACCCTCGACGGGGCGGCCCACGTCGGCCTCGTCGGCTTCCGGATGGTCGGGCTGGGCCTCGGCCGGGGGCCGGGGGTGCCGTACCTCGGCACCTTCTGGGAGACCAACGTCCGGCTCTACTCCGTCGACGACGCCGGGCGGCGGGCCGTGGTGTTCCGGTCGCTCGACGCGTCCCGGCTGGTCCCCGTGCTCGTCGCCCGGGCGAGCCTGCGGCTGCCGTACCTGTGGTCGAGGATGCGGCTGGACCGCGACGGCGACACCCTCACGTACCGCTGCCGGCGCCGCTGGCCCGGCCCGGCCGGCGCGGCGAGCCGCGTGGTGGTCCGGGTCGGCGACCCGATCGCCGACCCGACACCGCTGGAACACTTCCTCACCGCCCGCTGGGGGCTGCACACCCGGGCGTACGGGCGCACGCTGCACCTGCCGAACTGGCATCCCCGCTGGCCGTTGCACCGGGCCGAGCTGCTGAGCCTGGACGACGAGCTGGTCGCCGCCGCCGGGCTGCCCGCGCCCACCGAGGCGCCGGTGAGCGTGCTCTACTCCCCCGGCGTGCCGGTCGTGTTCGGCCTGCCCACCCTCGCGCGCCGGCCCCGCTGACGGGCCGGCAGGGGCCCGCCGCCGGACCGGCGCGCGACGAGAGGCGGTGGGGTCAGAACCGGCCCCAGTCGTCGGCGGCCGGCCGCCACACGTCGATGTTGCGGGGGTCCACCGACATGCGGCGGGCCCGGTGGGTCTCGTGCTCCTCGGGCGTGAAGACCCGGTGCCGGTCGCACAGCTCGTAGCGCGGCCCGTGCACCGGGTCGTGCATGTAGAAGGCGATCGACGTCGACGCGGAGTGGTTGACCAGGTCCGAGGCGATGGGCACCTGCTTGTACTGGGCCCGCGCCCGGCCGCGCATCACGTGGTCGAAGCTCTTCATCATGAAGCACAGGTGCGCGACGTAGAACTCCTTGTTGCGCTGGATCGCCAGGCTGTGGTGGTAGCGGTCCTCGCTGCGCAGGAACGCCGTCACGTCGCCGACGTAGTCGGAGACGAGGAAGCCGAGCACCTCGGTGTAGAAGCGCAGGGTTTCCTCGTACTTCTCGGTGGCGAGGAACGGGTGCACCAGGTCCAGCGGGCGCAGCTCGATCAGCGGCGGCTCGGCGTACTCGGCGAACTCGGTGAACAGCTCGACGATCAGGCCGTTGGGGTCCTTGACGGCGAAGCCGCGCTGGACGAGGCCCTTGACCCGGTCGGCCAGCTCGAGCACCTCGTGCCCGGCCGCGGTGACCCGCTCCCGCAGGTCGTCGAGGACCGCGTCGGACTCGACGCTGAACCCGACCGCCGTGGTCCAGGAGACCTCCCGCTGCGGTGCGGCGACCAGCTCGATGCTGTGGTGCTCGATGTCGGCGCGCAGGAAGGCGTACTCGTCGTCGTGCTGCTCCAGCTGCAGGCCGACGTGGTACTGGAGGAACTCGATGGAGGCGGCCAGGTCCGGCACCTCGATCCGGGCGTACTCCATGCCGTACGGCCCGCGGCGGCGGGCGGCGGCCTCGGTGGTCATCTGCTACCCCTCTCGGTGTGCTGGTGGTCCCCGGCGGTGGGGAAGCTGACGATGGCCTGGCGCTCGACGACCGGACGCCAGCGTTCCCGGACGAACCGCTCGTGCGAGTCGCTGTGCAGGTAGTCGAGCAGGTCCTGCTCGGTGGGGAACTCCACGACGAAGCCGTGGCTCATGGTGTCGTCGCGGGTGCTGACGTTGGCCCCGCTGCGCCAGTTGCGCATCGCCGGATACTGCGACGGGAACGTCTCCAGCTCGGCCAGGACGGACTCGGCCGCGCCGGGCGGGAGGTCGTCGCGGAAGCGGAACACGAGCATGTGGGTGATCATGGCGGCCGGCTCAGAGGATGAAGCTGAGTCGGGCGCCGGGGTCCATGGACTCCATCACCGGCACGGCCCGCCGCACCCGGAACCGCAGCCCGTCGGCCTCGACCTTGAGCACGTGCTCGTAGCGGCCCACGTAGGTGTAGGCGCCGCCGTCGCGGTAGCGGTGGATGACGAAGTTCGCGGTGATCCAGACGGTCTCGGCGCCGGCCTCCAGCAGGATCACGTTGGACACCATGCGGTGGGTGCGCGAGTGCGGGTTCTCCGCGTGGGCCTTGCGGCTCTTGAGCCGCTTGACCCGGGCCCGGATCAGCTCGTAGTCGTCGGCGACGAAGTATCCGGCGGTGGTGGCGTCCCAGCCGGCCCAGTCGGTGGTCGGCACCTCCAGCCGGCCGCCGGGCTCGATGAGGGTGAACCACTCGTCGAGGCGCCACTCGTCGAGCAGCTGGGCCTCGCGGTAGAGGAACTCCTCCACCTCGGCGCGGGTGACCTCGCGCGACTCCACACTCACCACTCCCCCACGGCTGCCGTTGGTCGACGTCACGGCGCTCACTCCCCCGCCCTGGCGGCGGCCGGGCCGCTCGCCGGGGCACCGGCCGGCGGCGCGCCGGCCACGCTGGTGGACGCGCCGACGACGTGCGCCCAGTGCCGCCAGAAGCTGCGCATCGCGCCCTCGTCGATCGAGCGCCCCTGGTTGCCCTGCTTCTCGTTGGCCATGCCGCGCGACATGTCGCTCCAGTCGTGGGCGGGGTCGGCCGCGTCGGCGGTGGCGATGATGCCGCGCTGCACCGCCTCGTACGCCTCGATGTCGTCGGGGGTGGCCAGGCCGCCCGGCCCGACGAAGCTGACCATCGTCTTGATCCGCAGCGCGCGCACCGACTCGGGCTCGCCGACCTCGACGAACTGCCACGCCCGCACGTCGGTGCGGTCGGCGGCGACCGGTTCGAGCTGCCGGATGGTCAGCGCCTCCAGGTCGAACAGCAGCAGGTTGGGGAAGACGAACAGGATGCGGCTGGCGTCGGCCACCTCGGCGGCGAGCTCGGGCCCGAGGCGGGCCTCCAGCTCGCGCCGCTTGACGACGGTGCGCTCCTTCTCCTCCTCGCCGAAGCGGGGCTCCCAGACCATGCCGATGCGGCCGTTGTGTCCGGTGAGGACGAGCAGGCCGTGGCCGCCGCCGAGGTCGTAGGCGTACTGGTCGTCGTCGGTGACGGCGAAGCCGGTCTCGCGCAGGTAGCCGACGAACGTGTTGTGCGTCGGGGCGAAGTGGTAGCCGTCCATCGCGTTCTCGACGGCCAGCTTCCAGTTGCCCTTGACGCTGTAGAGCTGCACCCCGGGCAGGGTGGTCATGCCGCGCTCGCCGATCTTGGCCGTGAGCGACATGTAGTGCGCCGCCGGGCCGAGGTGGGTCAGCAGGTCGGGCACGTCGGGGTCGAAGGCGATGAAGACGAAGCCCTCGTGGATCTGCAGGCGGGGCACCTGACGCAGCGCCATCGACGCCCGGAAGGCCGGGTCGTCGGGGTACGCGTCGTCGCCGGGCAGCGCGGCCAGTTCGCCGGAGTTGCTGAACGCCCAGGCGTGGTAGAAGCACTGGAAGAACTTGGTGTTGCCCTCGCTGTGCCGGCACAGCACGGTGCCCCGGTGGGTGCAGGAGTTGAAGAACACCCGCACCTCGCCGTCGGCGTCGCGGCAGAAGATCAGCGGACGCCCGCCCAGCGTGCGGGTCTTGAAGTCGCCCGCCTTCGGGATCTCCGTCTCGTGACCGAGGTAGAGCCAGGTGTGCCCCCAGATCCGCGCGATCTCCTCGGCGAACACCTCCGGCTCGCGGTACGCCGAGCGGTGCACGCGGAACCGCAGCGCCTCCCAGTCCTCGTCGATCATCGCGCCGTCACCGGGTGCACCGAGCGGGCGTACCGGCGTCTGCTGCGCCATCACCTCACCGCCTTCTACGTCATGCGAGACAGCGTCTCGCACCACGATGCTGCTATCCGGGCCCGCCACCTGTCAAGAGCAGGAGATACTCCGGCACCGGGTTACTCGCTGTTAATACGGGCGCAACACGCAACGGCGGTTTCGTTGGCCACGATGCCGAACGTCGACAGGGCGCGGCCACGCCGCTGCACCGCGAGCACGGGCCCCCTGCGCCGCACGCCGCCCATCGCACCGCCAGCCGGTGTCACCCCTCCCGGAGGATCCCATGCTCCAGCCGCACGAAGGCCCGATCGCTGGAACCCACTACCTGCCCAGCACGCCCGACACCTGCCTGTGGGGGCGGCTGCCCGCCCGGCGGCACGAACCCGTCCTGCGGATCCGCTCCGGCGAGACGGTGACGATCGACACGCTCAGCCACGAGGGGATCCTGGAGGACCAGGGCCGCGACCCGGTCGCGTACCTCAAGCAGTTCGACGTACCCGCCGACGGGGTCCTCGCCGACGCCCGCGACCTGGCCGCCTCCGACGTCGCCCACGACTACGACGCCGACGGGCCGCACGTGGTCACCGGGCCCATCGCGGTCGACGGGGCCGAACCGGGCGACGTGCTCCGCGTCGAGGTCCTCGACCTGCTCATCCGGGCCCCGTACGGCTTCGTCAGCAGCCGCCACGGCTATGGCGCGCTGCCCGGCGAGTTCCCGCTCACCCCGACCGACACCGGCGCGGGCGGCGACGTCCCCCGCGAGTACGGCAGCGTCTGCCACTTCACCGAGGTGGTCAGCAGCGGTGGCCGGCTGTACGGGACGCTGCCGTACGGCGACGGGCGCGCCGCCCGCTTCCCCCTCGCCCCGTTCCTCGGCCTGATGGGCGTGGCGGTGGACACCGACGACCCGGTGCACTCCGTGCCGCCCGGCGCGTTCGGCGGCAACCTCGACATCAACGAGCTCCAGATCGGCTCCGCCCTCTACCTGCCCGTGCAGCTGCCCGGGGCCGGCTTCTACGCCGGCGACCCGCACTACGCCCAGGGCGACGGCGAGGTGGCGCTGACCGCCCTGGAGGCGCCGCTGCGGGCCACGTTGCGGCTGTCGGTCGTCCCGCAGGCGCAGGCGGGGGCGCTGGGCGTCGCCGACGGCCCCTTCGCCGAGACCGCCACCCACTGGCTGCCCGTCGGCCTGCACAGCGACCTCGACGAGGCGATGCGCCGGGCCGTACGCGCCGCCGTCGCCTTCCTCGCCCGCACCCAGGGCATGCCGCCGCAGACCGCCCTGGCCTACCTGAGCGCCGCCGCCGACTTCGAGGTCAGCCAGGTCGTCGACGGGGTGAAGGGCATCCACTGCCTGATCCGCAAGGCGGACTTCCCGGCCCACGTCTGAGCCGCCCGCCCGGCCGCCTCCCGGCAGCGCCGCCGGGGCGGGCGGGCGAGCGGGTGGGTGGGCCCGCAGAGCCGCCCGGCAGGTGACGTACCGTCACGCGCCGCCGCCCTGCGGCTACGAGTCCCCCGGCGCCCTTTGCTCTGCACCCGGATACGCAACGGTTGACCCGCCGTGACGGGCCGATCTACCCCCGGACATCGACGTCCGAGATTCCGCCTGGTGGGTGGGGTGCTGCGTGGGTGGGTGCAGAGCAAAGCGAGCGCGCGACGTTGTCCGGGGTCGAAGGAGCGCCACGGAGCGTGAAGGCGGCGACCCCACCGGCAGACGGCACCAGCATGCACACGCACCGTGGCCGGCACCGGTGGGCGAGCCGGGGGTGGGCTCCACCCCCGGTGCCCGGCTGCGGCCCCTACGAGGCCGCCGGCACCTCGGCGCGACGGGGCGCGGCGGCCATCGCGCCCGGCCGGGTCACGGTCACCGCCGCCACCCGGCTCGCCCAACGGGCCGCCTCGTCGATCGCCGCGCCGTCGAGCAGCGCGTCGGCCAGCGCCGCGCAGAAGGTGTCCCCCGCGCCGGTGGCGTCCACCGCGTCGACGCGCTCGGCCGGCACCAGCCACTCCCGGTCGGCGGTGACCACCAGCGCGCCGTCCGCGCCGAGGGTCACCACCACCGGCCCCCGCGTCCCCAACGACCGGGCCAGCGCGGGCAGCCCGGCCATCGCCGCCGGAGCTGCCGGGCCGGGTGGGGACGCCGCGGCCGGAGCCCCGGCCAGGGCCGCCAGCTCGCCCCGGTTCGGCACGAGGATGTCGACCCGGGCCAGGGTCGCCGCGTCCACCGGCCGGGCCGGGGCCGGATTGAGCACCACCAGGCCACCCGCCGCGGCCACCGCGGCGGCGACCACCTCGGCGCCGACCTCCTGCTGCAACAGCACCGCGCGGGCCGAGGCGATCAGGTCGTACGACGGCGCGAGGTGCTCGGGCGCGAGCCACATGTTGGCCCCGGAGCTGACCGCGATGGTGCTGTCGCCGTCGGCGGTGACCAGCACGATCGCCTGACCGGTCGGGCGGGGTGCGCGCAGCACCCCGGTCGTGTCCACGCCCTCGGCGGCGAGCAGCCCGGTGAGCCACTCCCCCTCCGGGTCGTCGCCGACCGCGCCGACCATGGCGACGCGGCGGCCCAGCCGGGCGGCGGCGACGGCCTGGTTGGCGCCCTTGCCGCCACCGGCACGCCGGTGGTCGGCGGTGCCGAGCACGGTCTGTCCGGGCGCGGGCAGCTCGGCCAGGGGCACCACCACGTCGACGTTGAGGCTGCCCACCACCACGATGTCGGTCACGACGGCCTCAGTCCTGCCCGGGACGCCAGGCGTGCGCCAGGAAGTCCGCCCGGGGCGGCGCGAAGACGTCCAGGTTGATGCAGGGGCCCTCGGTCGGCTCGACGTAGTGCTCCGCGCCGCGCGGCACGAGCAGCATCGAGCCCGCCCCCATCGGGTTCGCCACCCCGTCGACGTAGTAGTTGCACCGGCCGCCGAGGATCAGCACGAGCTGGTCGAAGTCGTCGTGGTGGTGCGGGTTGAGCGTCATGCCCACGCTCAGTTCGTGCCAGGCCAGCACGACCTCGTCGGTGGCGTACACCTTGCGGCGCACCCCGGGCCGCACGTCGGTGGCCGGGATGTCGTCCCAGTTCACCGCGATGCCGTAGAGCTGCGGGTTGAGCATGTCAGCGCTCCCTTTCCGGGTGGGGGTCAGCCGGCGAGCCGGCGCAGGCCGGCGCCGAGCAGTTGCAGGTCCGAGCCGACCACCAGGTAGCCGGCGTCGGTGAGGCCGTACCGGCCCAGGGCCTCGGCCGTGCGGTCGGCCGCCCAGCCGCCCAGCGCGGCCCCGGTCCCCCGGGCCGCCTCGGCGACGTCGCCGGTGCGCCGCAGCAGCGGCGTCGGGTCGTCGGTGCTGGCGAGGCCGAGGCTGACCGCCAGGTCGGTGGTGCCGACGAACCCGACGTCCACGCCGGCCAGCAGGTCGGGCAGGGGGTCGTCGGTGGTCGCCGTCTCGATCTGGGCGACCAGCAGCGGCGGGTCTGCGGCCTCCGCCGCCAGGTACCGGTCGAGGCCGCCGACGCCGTAGCCAGCCGCCGGGTGGGCGAGGCTGATGCTGCGTCGCCCGTGCGGGGCGTACCGGCTGGCCGCGCGCAGCGCCTCCACCTCGGCCCGGCTGCGGACGGTGGAGAGCTGGACCCCGACGGCGCCGGCCTCCAGCAGCCGGTTGACCTGGCCCGGGTCGACCGCCGGCACCCGGACCAGCGCCGGCAGGCCGAGCGCGGCGGCGAACCGGAGCTGGTCGGCGGCGGTGCGCTCGTCCAGCGCGGAGTGCTCCAGGTCGACCACGACGAAGTCGAGCCCCGCCTGGGTGGCCAGGGCCACCACGTCGGGGCCGGGCAGCTTGAGGAACGTGCCGACGAGCCGCCCGCCACCGCGCAGCGCCGCCCGCAGTCGCCTGCGGGAGCGGTGCACGCCGACGGGCGGCTCGGCATCGGTGGCGGGCATCAGCGGTTCAGGCCCCGCCACGGCACGGTCGGCACCTGCTCGCCGGCGAGCAGCACCAGGCTCGGCTCCAGCCGGGGCGCGACGATCCGGTTGCCGGCGGCGTCGGGCAGCTCGGCCTCCTCGGCGTCGGCGAGGACCGTGACGTGGGCCGGGCCGCCCTCGACGAGGCTGCCGTAGCCCTCGGCGTCGAGGCCGGTCAGGCGGGCCGGGGCGGACGTCACCCGGGGCACGATCTGCTCCATGGTCATGCCCATGGCCCGCAGCTTGGCCATGCTGGTGACCAGGTCGAACACCGGGCCGCGCCAGTTGCGGCCGCTGGTGTCGGAGGTGATCACGTCGGGCAGGAAGCCCTGCTCGATGGCCGGGCGGGCCACGGCGAAGCTCAGGTTGCTCTTGCCGTGGGCCGACTCGAACAGCACGCCGCGCTCGCGGGCGGCGTACACCTCGGGCAGGACCTTGCCGTCGCCGAGGATGCCGTACGGCTTGCCGGTGTAGCAGTGGGCCACGACGTCGCCGGGGCGCAGCAGGTCGAGGATCACCGGCAGCGGCTCCGGGGTCTCCCCGATGTGGATCATCAGCGGGAGCCCGGCCTCGGCCGACAGCGCCAGGGAGCGCTTGAGCAGCGTCCGCCACTCCAGCCCCACGACGTCCTCGGAGAGGCGGATCTTGAAGCCACGGACCCGGTGCGGGTTGGCGGCGGCGATCTCCAGGGCGTCCTCCGGCACCAGCGTGCCCGGGTTGAGCAACTCGCCGAACCGGAAGTCGATCAGGCCGAGGACCGAGACGTTGAGGAAGTTGACCAGCCGCATCCGGGCCGGGGCGGCGACGAAGCGCTCGAACGCGGCGAAGGTGGACGCGCCGACGGTGCCGGCGTCGCAGGCCGCGACGACGCCCCGGTGCAGGTGCGCCTCGTCCGGCGGCGCGCCGACCTTGGAGACCTCGGCGAAGATGTGGGTGTGCGCCTCGACCAGGCCGGGCAGCACGTACTGCCCGGAGCAGTCGACGACCTGCCGGCCCTGCGCGGCGAGGCCGGGGGCAATCCGGGCCACCCGGTCGCCGGTCACCGCGACGTCGGTCACCTGGCTGGCGCCGGTGGCGGCGTCGAACACCTCGCCGCCGGCCAGCACCAGGTCGTAGCGCGGGGAACTGTCAGTCATGGCATCAGACTCTCTGTACGAAGCGGCAGCGACGGGCGGGCGTCGCCGGGAAGGGGGTCGGGCTCGGCCGCTGGGGCCGGGGTCTCGGCTGCCGGGGCCGGGGTGTCGGCGCGGAACCGGGTGCGCAGCGGCAGCACCCCGGCGACGGTGACCTCGACCAGGTCGCCGGGGCTCAGGAAGCAGCCCCGGTCCTGGCCGGTGCCGGTGGGGGTGCCGGTGAGCACCACGTCGCCCGGCTCCAGCACCACGTACCGGGAGATCCAGGCGAGCAGGTCGGGCACCGGGAAGATGAGGTCGGCGGTGCTGGCCTGCTGACGCAGCTCCCCGTTGACCCTGGTCCGTACGCCGATGGCGTCGCGGTCGGCGACGGCGTCCAGGCCGAGCACCGAGGCGCCGAGCGCGCCGAAGCCGGGGAAGCTCTTGGCCAGGGTGGGGCTGCCGGAGGCGACCATCACGTCGCGGCAGGTCAGGTCGTTGGCGGCGGTGATCCCCGCGACGTGCGCCCAGGCCCGCTCGGCGGGCGTGTGGTGCATCCGCGCGCCGATGACCAGGGCGACCTCGCCCTCGTAGTCGGACTGCGCGCTGACCGAGGTGGGCAGCGGCACGGTGTCGTCGGGGCCGGAGCCGGCGTTGGGCGACTTGAGGTAGAGCACCGGCTGGGTGGGCAGGGGCCGCCCGGTGGTGCGCGCCTTGCAGTGGTAGTTGAGGCCCACCCCCCACACGGCCGGCGTCCCGCCCAGCGGGGCGACGACGTCGCCCGCGAGAGCGTCCAGCGGCAGCCGGCGGCGCACGGCCGCGGCGCGGGCCGGGGCGAGCCCGGCGCCCGCGCGCAGCAGCGCGGCCACGTCGGCGTACGGCAGGTCGAGCAGTTCGACGTCGCCGTCGCCGGTGAGCCGGCCCAGCCCGTGCCGGGTGGCGACCAGGTGCGTGCCGTCGCCGGCGGTGTGCCGGGCGTCGTCGCGGGGGGCGGTCATGCCGCGTCCGAGGAGTGTCCGGGCACCGTGCCCAGCGCCGGGTTGACCAGCGGGGCCAGGTTGTTGACGGCGGCGGCGGCCTCGCCGAAGCCGACGGAGATCAGCCGCACCTTGCCCTCGTAGTCGGTGATGTCGCCGGCGGCGAAGACGCGCGGCAGGTTGGTGCGCATCGACCGGTCGACGGCGACGTAGCGCCGGTGCATCTCCAGGCCCCAGCGTTCCATGGCGCTGAGGTCGGCGATGAAGCCGAGGGCGGCCACCACCGCCTGCGCGGGCAGCTCCTCGCGGCCCTCGCCGCGCACCTCGGCGATCGTCACGGAGGTGACGTTCTGCTCCCCGGCGATGCCGCACACCTCGTACGGGGTGACCACGCGCACGGTGGACGCCTCCAGTTGGGCGACGCTGTGCTCGTGGGCGCGGAACTGCGGCCGGCGGTGCACGAGGGTGACGCTGCGGGCGTGTGGCTCCAGCGCGAGGGCCCAGTCGACGGCGGAGTCGCCGCCGCCGACCACGACGACCTCCTGGCCGGCGAGTTCGTCGAGGCGGGGCACGAAGTAGCGCAGGCCCCGGCCGAGGTAGTCGCTGCCGACGGGCAGCTCCCGGGGGGTGAAGGTGCCGATGCCGGCGGTGAGCAGGACGGCCTTGGCGCGCACCTGGGTGCCGGCGTCGGTGCCGATGAGCACGTGGTCCTCGGCGGTCGTCAGGTCGACGGCGCTCTCGCCGAGCAGGAACGTCGGCTTGGCGGTGGCGGCCTGGGTGAGCAGGGCGTCGACGAGTTCCTGGCCGCGCACCGAGGGCAGGCCGGCGATGTCGTAGATGGCCTTCTCGGGGTAGAGGGCGGCGATCTGGCCGCCGGGTTCGGGCAGCGAGTCGATCACCGCCACGCTCATCCCGCGGAAGCCGGCGTAGTAGGTGGCGTACAGGCCGGCGGGGCCGGCGCCGACGATCGCGAGGTCGACTTCGTGCAGCTCGCCCATCAGGTGGCGCTCCCCGCGACGGCCGGGTGGTCGCGGCCGACCCGACCGATCTTGCGGGCCCCGCCGGGGCTGCCGATCTCGCCGAAGAACTCGGCGTTGATCGGGCCGAAGTGGGCCCGGTCGGCCGGCAGGTCCTCCAGGTGGAAGATCGACGTGACGGGGCAGACCGGCTCGCAGCGCCCGCAGTCGACGCACTCGTCCGGGTTGATGTACATCATCCGGTCGCCCTCGTAGATGCAGTCCACGGGGCACTCCTCGACGCAGGACCGATCCTGCACGTCCACACACTCGTCGGTGACCACGTAGGTCATCGGTCCTCCAGCGGTTGGGTCGGCCGTCCGCATCCGCACCGCTGACCGTCGCGCTGACGTCGCCGGATGCGGGGCGATGTCGTTGATGTCAGGTCACGCTAGAGAAGCCATCCCGAGTATGTCAACATACGAGACGTCATCTTGAATGAAGTCACGGCGGCGGGAGCGCGGGGATGGACGACGAGGTGCCGGCGGCACTGCGACGGGCGGCCGAGGAGGCCATCGACGAGGCGGGCGTCCTCGACGCGCTGGCCGCGCTGGGGGCGGAGCACAGCCCGTACGGCCGGGAACGGGCCACGGCCCACCGGCTCGCCGACTGGGCCGCCGCGCGCTGGCCGGAGCTGTCCTGGCGGGTCGACCCCCTGGACCCGACGGCGGCGCTGCCCGACAGCGCCAACCTGGTCGGCTCCTCCGCCCTCGGCACCGCGCCGGAGCTGCTCCTCTACTCGCACCTGGACACGTCGCTGACCGGCGGGGCCGAGTTCGACGCGCCGATCACCGGCCTGGACGCCCCCGCGCCCGAGCTGATCAGGCCGGCCGGGACGGGCGCCGAGCGGGTGGTCAGCGGCTTCGGCCTCGGGGTGGCCCGCGCGGCGACCGCCGCCGCCCTGGTCGGCTTCGCCGCGGCGGCCGGCGCGTGCCGGGCCGCCGGCCGGCCGCACCGGCTGACCCTGCTGCTCGCCGCCGCCGGCACCCACCGCACCGACCCCGACGCCGGCCCCACCGCCGGCGGGGTGGCCCACCACCTGGACCGGCACCCGCTGCCGGCCGCCGCCGTGGTGGCCAAGAGCGGCCCGCCGGGCGTGCTCACCGCCGAGCCGGGGGCCATGTTCGTCCGGGTACGGCTGACCAGCCGGTTCCATCCGGCGTTGTTCCGCGACGCCGCCGTCCCGCCGGGGGGCCTGCTGGCGCACCTCGGCCGGGTGGTCGCGGCGCTGGAGGCGTTCCGCGCCGCTCACCTGGCCAGTCGCGCCGGGCGCGGCGGCCAGGTCGGGGCGGAGGTGGGCATCGGCGCGGTGCGGGCCGGCCAACCGGGCAAGCCCGACCTGCTGCCCGGGCGGCTCGACTTCCACCTCTACCTGGTGACGGTCCCCGGCGACGAGCCGGCGGAGATCGCCGACGCCCTGGCCGCGACGCTGGCCGAAAGGCTGCGCGGCACCCCGCTGGGCGACTGCGGGGTGAGCGTGACCGGCTGGCCCGTCCACCCGGCCGCCGCCACCGATCCCGACGCCCCGATCTGCCACTGGGCCGACGCCGCCTGGCGGGCCGCGCACGGCCACGCGCCCCAGCCGATCCGGGGCTGGACGGGGTCGACCGACGGGGTGGTGCTGCGCGGGCGGGGGGTGCCGACCGTCCGGCTGGGCCCGCCGTCGCTGCCGGCGGACCCGAGCGACCCTCGGCGGGACCGTTACGCGGTGGCCGAGCTGACGCGTTTCGCCCGCATTTATGCCGACATAGCGCTACGAAGCCGGCAGATATCGACAGCCTGATGTGCCATATGCCATGATACTGTCTCACTTCACGCAACGAGGGATCCAGATGGCGGACGACAGCCCCTCGCCGGGGAAGAACGCGGACCAGAGCGCCCCGGCGATCCAGACCGTGCAGCGCGCGGCGGTCATCCTCAACGCGTTCACCGCGGCGCGCCCACGACTCAGCCTCAACGAACTGACCGCCAGCCTCGGCACCAGCAAGGCGACGGCCCACCGCTACACCAAGGCGCTGCGCGAGAGCAACCTGCTGCGCTACGACGAGCGGGAGGGACTCTACTCGCTCGGCCCGCAGATCCTGACCCTCTCCGCCGCCGCGCGTGCCGCGATGCCGGTGATCAGCATCGCCGGCCCGCACATGCAGCAGCTCGTCCGCGAGATCGACGAGACCGTGGTGCTCAGCGTCTGGGACGGCGACACGGCAGTGGTCGTCCGCGCCGACGACAACACCGACCGGGTCATCCGCGTCAGCGTCCGCACCGGCTCCCGGCTCTCGCGCACCGAGTCCGCCCAGGGCCGGGTCTTTTGCGCCTTCCTGCCCGAGGACGACGTGGTCGGGCTGGCCGACGAGCTGGCCGCCTCGGCCGAGCTGCGCCGGGAGGTCGACAAGATCCGCCGCACCGGCATCTCGGCGAACACGCCGTCGGCCAACGGCGTGCGCAGCATCGCCGCGCCCATCTTCCGCGGCAGCACGCTGATCGCCGCGATGGCCATCGTCGGCACCACCACCTCCGTGCCGGAGGGCACCGACACCCCGCTCGCCATCGCCCTGCAGCGCGTCGCCGCCCTGGTCACCGCCGAGCTGGGCAGCACCGGCACCGGCCACCACCCCGCGCCGGAGAACGGCAACGGCCACCGTTCCCGTCCCCCGGCGGCACGCGGGAGCGCCGGCCGGGTCAGCTGACGGCCGCGCCGAGCCCCTCGGACAACTCGCGCGCGATGCGCAGCAGGGTGTCCGCCGCCGCGGCCTCCGCCGCACCGGAGAGCACCGCGTCCGTGCCGAGCACGCCCAACGCGGCCACCACCTGGGTGCGCTCGAACACCGGCGCGGCCAGCACCCGCACCCCGAAGTCCTCCGGCGAGTTGACGGCGAACCCGTCGCGGCGCACCTGCTCGACCACCGCCCGCAGCCCGGCCGACAGGCGCAGCTGGCGGGCCACCACGGGGGCCTCGGCGGGCGGCAGGTACGCGCAGAACACCCGGCCCTGCGCCGAGCGCACCAGGTCCAGCGGCGATCCCGTACGCACGCTCAGCCGCACGTCGCCGCTGACGTTGTCCATGCAGCGGACCACGATCGGGCTCTCGCCGTTCCACACGCTGAGCACCGAGGTCTGGTTGGTGAGCCGGGTCAGCCGGTCCAGGTAGGGCTCGGCGGCGGTGACGATGGGCAGCGCCGCGCGGGCGGCGGCCTCCATCGCCAGCACCTGCGGGCCCAGCGTGTACGTGGCGGTGGCCGTGTCGAAGCGCAGCAGGTTGGCCGCGCGCAGCGCGCGGGCGTACCGGTGCGCGGTGGCCCGGCTGATCGCGAGGTCGGCGGTCAGCTCGGCCAGCGTGAGCCGGGGCCGCTCGGCGGAGAACGCCTTCAGGATGGTGGCGGCCCGCTGCACGGTCTGGATCGCCGGCGCGTCGCCGTGATGTTCCTCCACCCCGACCCCGACCGCCATCGCGTCACCTCGCGCATCCCCGTCGTCTCCGCAGGATGCGCACTCTACCCAGCGCGACGGGAAGTGCGCGAACGTGGCGGAGGGGCGGCGTGGCCGCCGCCCCTCCGCCACACTCTCCGACTACGGTGCGTGATATAGGGGTGCCAGGCCGCCGGGGCCCGGCCGGCGCTGACGCTGCGTCACGCCCCGCGAGACCGGACCACGCACCCCGCACCCTTTGCTCTGCACCCACCGAGGCAACACGGCCGTCACGCTGCAATTCTGCGGAGTGCCACCAACAGCCACCGGCGGCGGTCAACTACTCTCAGCGACCGCTGCGTCCGTGGGTGCAGAGCAAAGGGGGTCAGCCGGCGACATCGGCCCAGGCGCGGCGACCACGCCCAGTCACTGCTCGACGGCGAGCTGCCGGTGCACCTCGCCGCTGTCCCAGTAGTCGACCCGGTGCGCGACCAGGCCGTCGGCGTCGACCCGGAACCGGAACATCCCGCGCACGCGCACCGGGGCCCGGCCCGCGGAGACCAGCCGGAACGACATCCGGTACGCCAGCGCGGCCCGGTCCCCCTCGACGATCAGCTCCTCCACCTCGTAGCGGAGGTCGGCGAACTCGGCCAGGAAGCCGTCGAGCCGTTCCCGGTAGCCGGCCCGGCCGACCACCCCGCGACCGAGCCCGGCGGTGTGCTCGTTGACGAAGCCGACGCTGACGCAGGCGGCGACGGCGTCGGCGTCGTGGGCGTTCAGCGCGGCCAGGTAGCGCAGCACCGCGGCTCGGGTCTCCGCCGCGGTCAGTTCCCCCACAGCCGCCGTACGGTGTCGAACACCTGCTGGTCGTGGGAGATCTCGATGACGTTGCCGTCGGGGTCCTTCAGCGCGCAGATGTAGCCGACCGGCGGCGGCATCTGGCGGGGCTCCCAGTGCAGGCAGCCCAGCTCGCGGGCCCGCGCGGCGATCTCGTCGACGTCCGAGCGCTGCGGCACCTCGATGCCGATGTGCGCGAACGGGTGGAGCAGGCCGAGCTGGCCGCCCTTGTCCTTGTTGAACGAGACGAGCACCAGCACGAACGGCGTCTCGACCTGCTTGTCGTTGGAGAGCCACACGCTCTCCCCGTCGGCGTCGGCGAACCGCTCCACCACCACCAGCGGGGTGAGCGTGGTGTAGAACGCGATCGCCTTGTCGAGGTCGCCGGTGGGCAGTGCCACGTGCGTCCATCGGGCTTGGGTCAGGCCGGTCCCCATGAGTACCTCCACCGTGCCGGAATGTCCATAACAACGCTGTCACCAGCCTATTCGTCCCCCGGTCCCGGCGGCGATGTGCCGGGGACACAAACCCGTCCGGGCCGATTCGACCCGGCGGGACAGTGCCGGGGGTCGGGCCGGCGTGCCAGCGTGGTCACACACACCAGCAGGAGGACGATCAGATCATGCGCTACCGCAGGCTCGGCGGCACGGGCGTCGAGGTCAGCACGCTCTGCCTCGGCACGATGATGTTCGGCGCGTGGGGCAACACCGACGAGAAGGAGTGCCACCGGATCGTCGCCGAGGCGCTCGACGCCGGGGTCAACCTGGTCGACACCGCCGACGTGTACGCGCACGGCGAGACCGAGGAGATCGTCGGCCGGGCGCTGCGCGGGCGGCGCGACGACGTGGTGCTGGCCACCAAGTTCCACGAGCCGATGGGCACCGACCGCAACCGGCGGGGCAACTCCCGGCGATGGATCACGCAGGCGGTCGAGGACAGCCTGCGCCGGCTGGGCACCGACTGGATCGACGTCTACCAGGTGCACCGCCCCGACCCGCGCACCGACGTCGACGAGACCCTCGGCGCCCTGTCCGACCTGGTCCGGCAGGGCAAGGTACGCCTCATCGGCACCTCCGCGTTCCCCGCCGAGCAGATCGTCGAGGCGCAGTGGGTCGCGCAGCAGCGCCAGCGGGAACGCTTCACCACCGAGCAGCTGGCGTACTCGATCCTGGCCCGGGGCGCCGAGGCCGGCGTGCTGCCGACCTGCGAGCGGCACCGGCTCGGGGTGATGGTCTTCAGCCCGCTCAACGGCGGCTGGCTGACGGGCAAGTACCGCGCGGGCAGCGTGCCGGCGGACTCCCGCGCCGGGCGCAACGGCGACCACTTCGACTTCCGCGACGCCGCCGCCCGCGACCGCAAGCTCGACCTGGTCGGCGAGCTGGACGCGCTGGCCCGGGAGAGCGGCCTGACGCTGATCGAGCTGGCACTGGGCTTCGTGCTCAGCCACCCGGCCGTGACCAGCGCCGTCATCGGCCCCCGCACCCTGGAGCAGCTGCGTAGCCAGCTCGGCGCGGGCCAGCTCGACGGGCTCCCGGCCGACGTGCTGGACCGCATCGACGCGCTGGTGCCGCCGGGCCACAACGTCAACCCGGCCGACGCCGGGTACCAGCCGCCGGCGCTGACCGACCCGGCCCTGCGGCGGCGCTGACTCCGCGCAACGCCGGTCGCCACGTTCCACCCGCACTCACAGTCCGGCGCAGGCGAGGATGCGCTCCATCTCGGCCAACGGTAGGGACGGGGCGCCGGCCGTCGCACGGGCGACACGTTCGGACGGGTCCGCCAGCAGGGTGACCAGCGCGGCGGGCGGGTGCGTGGCAACGGTGCGTCGTACCGTGCTGTCCGGGTCGGCGACCAACCGCAAGCTCGGCGGGGAGTTCGGGGGCATAGCTGGGGAGGCAGCGCATCCTCGGATCCGGGTCGACCGCGAACTGGCGCAGCGCTCTGCGCCGGAGGGGTGAGGTCGTCGGCCGGCCGCCGTGCCAACCATCGCTCAGCTCTTGCACTGCTCCCGGGCGCGCCCCTGGAAGTCGTCCTGCGCCATGGCGGCCGGGCGCCCCGACCTTCCGCTCAGCATCTCGTCCGCCGTCAGTCGCCCAAGCTGTCGGGAGTCGAAGCGGAGCCTCATCACGAGCCCGGCGGACTCGTTCGAGACGTCCAGGGTGTATGGCTGGTCGGGGGCCAACTCCTTGAGCGAGTGTTCTTCGAGCCGCCACCCGTCGGGCTGCGAAAGCAGTGGCACGTCAACCAACTGGACGGGCTCGGCCTCCGCTGGGCTTCGGCTGATGTACCAGCTCGCCGCCCCGCCGTTCGTCGCGAACACCTTCATCCTGACGATCTTCTCGTCCTCACAACTGGACACCAGCACATGGATGTCCCCGGTACTGTCCACCCTCAATGCCGCACGGTCATGACGCGGTGCCTGACACGCACCGACTGCCAGGAGCATCGGGAGTACCACACCGAAGGTGAGCGCCAACCGCCGCAGCGTCATGCGCGTCATCCTCGCACCTGACCTCAAGGAGTCCGGGGCCGGCGAGAGAGCCATGAGCTGGCCAGCGGCCAGGAGGCTCCGTCGCCGCGACCCATTGGCAAGCGACGATCAAGCCCACGAGTTTGCTTGCCCGTGTGAGCGGTCACATGTTAACTTTCCCGAGGAGCTACCGGGCCGCTCCAAGCAGCTTATCGGGATCCCCGCCGGTCTCGGAGCGATGCGCATTACCGCGTCGAGCCGTGGCCATTCGGGAATTCCGCGCAGCGCTGAGGACAGGTCGCATTCCCGCCCCGTAATCGCAGGTGACCACCACCAAGATGTCACCAGTGCACCCACCCATGCCTGCCGAATGGCATATCAATTGGCAGGCGGCACGACGACGTCCACCGTCCCGAAGATGGAGAGTCAATGCGCGCACGTACGAGATGGTTCGCCGCCCTTGGCGTCGCACTCCTGGGAGCAGTCGGATTGACCGTGGTCGACACGGTTGCCGCGCCGCAACCAGCTCAGGCGTTGGACAACGGGGTGGGCCGCACCCCGCCGATGGGCTGGAACAGCTGGAACACGTTCGGCTGCAACATCAGCGAGGCGCTGATCCGGCAGATGGCCGACGCCATGGTCAACTCCGGCATGCGGGACGCCGGCTACCAGTACGTCGTCGTCGACGACTGCTGGATGAACCCCAACCGCGACTCGGCCGGCAACCTGCAGGGCGATCCGACCCGTTTCCCCAGCGGCATGAAGGCCCTGGGTGACTACATCCACAGCAAGGGCCTCAAGTTCGGCATCTACCAGGCACCGCTGGACAAGACCTGCGCCCAGTACTTCAACTCCTACCCCGGGGCCACCGGCGCCATGGGCCACGAGGCCCAGGACGCCCGCCAGTTCGCCGCCTGGGGCGTCGACTATCTCAAGTACGACTGGTGCTCCCCCACCGGCACCATCAACGAGCAGGTCAACCGGTTCGCCATCATGCGCGACGCGCTCGCCGCCACCGGTCGCCCCATCCTCTACAGCATCAACTCCAACAGCATCCACGAGAAGACCGGCCCCATGCGCAACTGGGGCGACGTCGCCAACATCTGGCGCACCACCGAGGACATCACCAACGCCTGGAACACCGGCCAGACCAACGGCTACCCGATGGGCATCCAGAACATCATCAACGTGACCGTGCCGCTGGCCGGTTACGCGCGTCCGGGTGCGTTCAACGACCCCGACATGATGGAGGTCGGCCGGGGCGGCATGAACGACACCGAGATGCGTAGCCACTTCGCGATGTGGGCGATCATGGCCTCGCCGCTGATCGCCGGCAACGACATCCGCAACATGGACAGCGCCACGCAGACCATCCTCAAGAACGCCAACCTCATCGCGATCAACCAGGACACCCTCGGCCTCCAGGGCACGCAGGTCTCCAACGACGGCACCCGCCGGGTGCTCGCCAAGCGGCTCGCCAACGGCGACGTGGCCGTCGCCCTGTTCAACCAGGGCAGCTCCACTACCACCGTCTCCACCACCGCCGCCGCGATCGGCAAGTCCGGCTCCTCGTTCACCCTGCGCGACGCCTGGACGAACGGCACGTCCACCACCACCGGCACCATCTCCGCCAGCGTGCCGGCCCACGGCACGGTCGTCTACCGGGTCAGCGGCGGCACCACCACCCCGCCGCCCACCACCACGTTCCGGCTGCGCAGCGAGTCCAGCGGCCGGTGCCTGGACGTCGACAACGGCAACACGGCCAACGGCACGGGGGCGCTGATCTGGGACTGCCACAGCAACGCCAACCAGCAGTTCACCCAGTCCGGCCAGGCCCTCCAGGTCCTGGGCAAGTGCCTGGAGCTGCCCACGAACGCCGCGGCCGGCACGCGGGCCCAGATCTGGGACTGCAACGGCGGCACCAACCAGCAGTGGACCTTCAACGGCAACGGCACCATCAGCAACGTACGGTTCCCGTCGCTCTGCCTGGACGTTAACAACGCCGGCACGACCAACGGCACCACCGTGCTCGCCTGGACCTGCCACACCGCCGCGAACCAGCGGTGGAGCCGGGCCTGACCTGACCCCACGCGCCACCGGGCGCCCCGGACGCCACCGTCGGCAGACGGCCCGGCATCCGGGGCGCCCGCCTTCCCGTACGAAAATCCGCCACACTGTGCCGCATGAGCGGATCGCAGGTGCCGGTGCTGGAGATGCTGTGGGAGGCGCACGATCCGCACCGCGCGCTCGACGCAAGGTTCGGCTTCGGCGACGCGCGGGCGGCGGGCCGTTGGGTCGCCGACGTCCTGAACGAACACTGGGGCGTACGCGTCGACTCCTGCGAGCGGATCGTGATGAGCGGCGGCAACGCGCTGGCGTGGGTCGACACGCCGTCCGGTCGGCGGCTCGCGAAGCGGTCGGTGCTGCCCGATCGTTTCCCGCGCCTGGCCGAGGTGGCCCGACTCACGAGCTGGCTCGACGGCCAGGGCCTGCCGGTCTCGGCGCCGGTTCCCACCCGGGACGGCCGGCTCCAGGTCGAGGCCGACGGTGTCTCGCTGGGCCTGCAACGGGTGATCGAGGGCGATCTTCTCGACACCACCGACCCCGGTCAGGTGCGGGCAGCCGGCGCCGTCCTGGCCCGGCTGCACGATGTGCTCGCCGCATACCCGCACGCCGAACGATTCGCCACGCTCGCCGTGGCGTCCCCACCGTTGACACAGCAGATCACCGAATGGCTCGACAGCCGCGCCGCACCGCTGCCCGCGGTGGCCCGTGACGTGCTGCGCGGACTGGTCGCCGGCGCGCCACCCGACCGGCTGCCGCGGCAGCTCGTCCACGTCGACTTCCGCTCCGCCAACGTCCTGTGTGCCGGCGGCGAGATCACCGCGGTCCTCGACTTCGAGGAAGCCCGGCACGACCACCGGCTCGTCGACCTGGCCCGCGCGACGGTCCTGCTCGGCACCCGCTACCACGACTGGGGGCCGGTGCCACCTGAGGCCCAGGCCCAGTTTCTCGCCGGCTACCAGGCCGTGCGCCCGCTGACTTCGGCGGAGGCGGGCTGGTGGGACATCCTGCTGCTCTGGCAGGCCCTCGCGATGGTGCCGCCCGGGGAGGACCCGACCGGGTGGGGACCGTCCGCGCTGAGTCGACTGCCGCGACCCTGAGCACGATCCACTCTCGGCGAGCCGGGCCGGATCGGGTGTGGTGCACGATCAGTCGGCCGGCGGGGTGCCGTCCCGGTCGGATTCGGCGGGTTGGGTTGCCGTGTTCCACAGGAGCACTTCCGTGGCGGTGCGCAGGACGTCGCGGGCGGCGGTGGCGACCGGGCAGTCCGCTGTTCGGCAGGTCGGGCAGTGGCCGTCGGGGTCGGGTTGGTGGTCGCGTAGGACCCAGCGGGCGGTGAGGATGAGCCGGTTGCGGATCTGGGCCAGGGACAAAAACGGCGCGGTCATCCTCAGCCCACCCCGATGGTGGCGGCGAGGTGGACGATGATCATCGGGGCGGCCGGGTCGCGGGCGACCTGGGCGAGGACGTCGCGGCCGGCGGGTCGGTGGCGGATCTCGGCCGGCGCGATCCGGTCGGCCTCCATCAGGACCCGGCCGGCGTTGACCGGGTCGCCGGTCTGGAGGTACGCGCGGGCGGTGTCGAGCAGGTGCGCGGCGCGGTGTTCGGCGGGCAGCCACCGCCAGCCGTCCCGCGCGGTCGCCTTCTCGTGCCGGGCCACCGCGTTCCCGCTGTCGCCCCACTCCATCGCCGCGGCGGCACGGGCCAACTCCACCGCCGTCGGCCCGAACCCGGTGCGGTGGTGGTACTCACCCCCAGTACGAATGAGCTGGTCAGGAGTCACCCACGTCGCTGTCTGCGACGGGAAACGTCGACTGTCGGTCACCGTAGGGATGGCGATGGCACCGTTCGAACGATCCACCCCGGCTCGCGGCGACGTGACCGGCTACCTGCTGAAGCTGATCCGGGAATCCATCCCCCTGACCCAGGAACAGCTCAGTGTGAAACTCTGCGTCGACCGTGCGACCGTCCAGAGTTGGGAGTCAGGGCGGCGACCGTTCCACGCCGTCCCGTTCGGCCAGGCCGTCAGGATCCGGCATCAGCTCGGCAGCCTCGGGGCACATCCGGTACTCCTCGACGCCGTCACGGACGCCGTCGAGGCCGACACCGTCCTCGCCGCCCTGCTCGGCCCGAAGATCGAGCGGGCAGACCTCACCGCGCAACCCCTTGGCTGCATGGTGCTCACCCACCGGCTGACCGACCTGATCCTCTGGGCGGTCCTCGGCCAGACACCCACCTTCATCAGAAGCCTGCCGATCTCCCACCGTCGACGCGGCCCCGTCGCCACCGGCCCCACCCTGCCGCCAGCGGAACAGCGAGCCTTCTTCGCGGGCCTGCATGTCCTGGCCGAACGCTCCACAGCCCAGCACCACCCCGATTTGCTGCTGCACCGGCAGGCGTGCTTCCTCGCCGGCATGGACCCCACAGGCACCTCCACTGATTGGCTCGCCCAGAGCAACGCTCGGAAGGCGCCAGGGAAGACCGCCTTCCATACCTGGTCACCGCTGTGGCCCGATGCCCGCTCCGTCGTCACATCCCTGGCCAACCAAGGAGACCCCGAGCCGCTCCGGGACTTCATCGCCCGCGCGCACCCCGATGATGCCTGCCAGCGTGCGGCCCTCAACTACTCGGCGTACTGGGTCGGCGAGATCCCTTACCGCCAACCCGACGACACCTTCATGCCTGCCACCATCGACGATTGGCGCGGCAACCGACTCCTGCGGCACCTGGTCGAGCGCCTCAACGTCGAGCACCCGTTCATCGACCTCAACACCCACAACCTGTGGGCCCTGCTCACCGCCCGAAGCGGGCTCGTCCACGATCACCCCGCCATCGGGCGAGCCCTCGCCCACCGTGCCGTCGCCGTTCTCGACAGCGACCGGATCTCGGCGCAGTCCCGCCAGGAACTAACCTCTATCGTCTACAGCCTGCGGACAGAAGGCATCACCGGCACGGGGACGGGCAGATGAGCGAGGACCAGCACGCCGCCGCGATGAGGTTCGTCTTCGAGGCCGGCGTCCTCAAACGCGCCGCCCGGACCGGCTGGTGGTTCGCCGGGGTCAAGCACCCCGAGACCATCGCCGAACACTCCCACCGCACCGCCCTCATCGGCATGATCCTCGCCGCCATGGAAGGCGCCGACCCCGCCCGCGTCACCATGCTCTGCGTCCTGCACGACACCCAGGAAACCCGCACCACCGACCTGCCCCACATCGCCAAGCGCTACCTCACCGCCGCCCCCAACACCACCATCACCGCAGACCAGGTCGCCGGCTGCCCACCCGCCGTCACCGACACCATCACCGCCGCCGTCACCGAATACGAAGCCGGCGAAACCCTCGACGCCGTCGTCGCCCGCGACGCCGACAAACTCGAGTGCCTCGTCCAAGCCGTCGAATACCGCCACCAGGGCATCGACAACGTCCAACGCTGGATCGACAGCAGCCGCGCCGCACTCAGGACCAACTCCGCACATCGCCTCGCCGACGCCGCACTGACCGGACAGCCGCTGGCCTGGCTCACGCCCCCCGCACGGCCGGAGTAGCGGCTCCCTCGTCGGTGGGTTCCTTTCCCTGTGCCGCCGCTGCGGGTGCCCTACCCCAGGCTCAGGTTGTGCTCCTCAAGGGAGTGCTGGATGATCCCGAGGGCCTTCGGCCCCATGCCGTGCAGCCTGGCCAGCTCGGCGCGGGGCACCCCGGCCAGCTCGCGCAGGGTCGTGTAGCCGGCGTTGTTCAGGGCCCGCGTCGCGGGTGCTCCGATCCTGGGGAGCGCGTCGAGGGCAGAAGTCACGTCGTCGACCCTACGGGCAGGTCAGCGCGATCTCCGGGCTGGGCTCAGGATTCCACTCCGGCGAGTCGGGCGGCTCGGTGCCAGAACCGGTCGATGTTGGCTTCGTCTTCACCCTCCCCCGCAACCTCATCGAAGAGTAGCCATACCGGCGCACTCAGCTACCTCTCAGGTTGAGTTGGTACTTTCCCGGCGCAGCGGCTTCCACCATGGACGCCGCTGGATCCGTTGTGGCACAAGGGTTTCCGGTGAAAGTTCCGCCGAATCCCGCGTGGCGCGCGTGGTGGCTGTCAAGGGAGACGCACGGAGTGTTCAAGAAGATGTTAGGCGCGTTCGGGGTGGGTGGCCCGAGCGTCGACACGGTCCTGCCCAACCCGAACACCCGCCCGGGGTTGCTGCTCGGAGGGCAGGTGAACCTGACCGGCGGCAGCCACGACGTGGAAATCGACCACATCACCGTCGGCCTGGTCACCCGGGTGGAGGTCGACGGCGCGGAGGAGGGGTACGACGCGCTCGTCGAGTTCCACCGCGTCCAGGTCGCCGGCGGCCTGCACCTGCGGGAGGGGCAGCACCTCTCCCTGCCGTTCCAGGTGGCGATGCCGTGGGAGACCCCGGTGACCGACCTGTACGGGCAGCACCTGCACGGCATGACGATGGGCCTGCGCACCGAGGTGGCCATCCGCGGCGCGGTCGACAAGGGTGACCTCGACCCGGTGTACGTGCACCCGCTGCCGGCGCAGGAGCGCATCCTGGAGGCGTTCGGCCGGCTCGGCTTCCAGTTCAAGGCCGCCGACCTCGAACGCGGCCACATCTCCGGGCTGCACCAGACGCTGCCGTTCTACCAGGAGATCGAATACTTCGCGGCCCCGCAGTACGCCCACGCCGTCAACGAGGTCGAGCTGACCTTCGTCGCCAACGAGCACGGCGTCGACGTCGTGCTGGAGTTCGACAAGCGCGGCGGCCTGTTCGGCGGCGGCCATGACTCGTACGGCCGCCATCACGTCGCCCACGGCGGCGCCGAGCACGGCGACTGGGCCGCGCAGGTCGACGGCTGGATCCGCCAGGTCCTCGACGGCCACCAGAGCCCGCACGCCGGCCTCGGCTACGCCCCGCCCGTCCAGGGCCACGGCGCTCCCGGCTACCCGCCGCCGCCCCCGCCGCCCGGCTACGGCCAGCCCGCATACGGCGCACCGGGTTACGGCCAGCCCGCATACGGCCAGCCCGCATACGGCGCGCCCGGCTACGGGCACCCCGGGGGCCACTACAAGGAGGAGCACCACGAGCGGCACGACGGGCCCGGCATGGGCGGGGTCGCCGCCGGGGTGGTCGGCGGCGCGGCGCTCGGCTTCGCCGGCGGCATGATCGCCGACGAGGTCTTCGGCGACGACGACGAGGACGACGGCGGCGACGAGGAGTGAGCCTCCGGCGGGTCCACTGTGGATCCGCACGCCGTTTCATGATCTAATTTGTCAGGTTTGTCCGCATCTGGCCGGGCCGTCCGGCCGGAGTTTCGAAGGAGTGTGCATGCCCGTCACCGCCGACCTCACCAAGCTGGTCGACAAGGCCTACCAGGACAAGACCCTCACCGAGATCGTCGACGCCCCGGTGTCCGCCCTCGCCGGGGTCAGCGACGGCGACGCGAAGCTGCTCAAGGACGCCTTCAACATCACCACCGTCGGCGACCTCGGCCGCAACCCCTACTTCCGCACCGCCAACGCCCTGGTCGCGCTGACCGGCACCACGAAGTAGCGCTACGACGGGTGCCCGGCGGCCGAGAGCAGTTCTCGGCGCACCGGGCACCCGTCCGTTTCGCTGCCGCCCGCGTCAGGTGGTGCCGCGCTGGAACGGCTGGGCCAGCGCCCGGGGTTCGCGGTGCGCGGTGGCGAACACCAGCATCGCGAGCAGGGCCAGCAGGTACGGCGCGGCGATCAGCAGCTGCGAGTTCATGGTGACCCCGAGTGCCGGCAGCGCCAGCCGCATCGCGTCGGCGAGGCCGAAGACGACGCAGCCGACCAGCGTGCGGCCGAGCCGCCAGGCGCCGAAGATCACGGCCGCGATCACCAGGTAGCCGCGCCCGGCCGTCATGTTCTGGTTGAACGAGCCGACCTCGCCGACGGCCAGGTACGCGCCGCCGAGCCCGGCGAGCAGACCGCACCACAGCAGCGCCTGCCGGCGGCGGAGGTTGACGTGGATCCCGCTCACGTCGGCGGCCTGCGGGTTCTCCCCGACGGCCCGTAGCTCCAGCCCCCACCGGCTGCGCTGCACCAGCCACCAGGTCAACGGGATGACCGCCAGCAGCAGATACACCGGCCAGCGCTGCACGAACAGCATCGGGCCGACGATCGGGATGTCCCGCAGCACCGGCACGCTCACCTGCCACACCTGGTGCCCGGTGAAGGTGCTCACCGTGATCAGGTAGCTGGTCAGGCCCAGCACGAGGGCGTTGAGGACCAGGCCGACCACGAACGTGTTGATCTGCACCCGGTGCGACAGGTTGCCGTGCACGAACGCCACCGCCACGCCGACGAGCGCGCCCGCGGCCAGGCCGATGGTGGCGCTCCCGGTGGCGCTGGCCACGGCGATCGACCCGAACGCGGCGCCGAGCATCATCGCCTCGACGGAGATGTTGAGGGTGCCGGCGCGCTGGGCCACGTACTCGCCGCAGGCGGCGAAGGCCAGGGGGACGGTGAGCCGGGCCCCGCTGGAGAGGATGGTGGCGATGTTGTCGGCGGCGCTCATGCCAGACTGCCTTCCATAGCGTCCTGCTTGCTCACGGCCGGGTCGGTGGCGGGCGTGGTGGTCGCCGGCTCGCCGGCGCGGCGGCGTTTGCGCAGCATGCCGATCACCACCGGCGGCGCGACGAACGCCAGCACCAGCAGCGCCTTGACCACGTCGACGAGGAACGGCGGCACCCCGGTGGCGGCCAGGAAGCTGCCCCCGGCCCGGAGCACGCCGAACAGCACCGCGACCGGGATGGCCAGCAGCGGGTTGTTCCGGGCGACGAGGGCGACCAGCAGGCCGTCCCAGCCGATGTTGAGGGACATGCCGGGCTGCAACCGGTTGGTGCCGACGGGGCTGGCCAGCAGCAGCGCCCCGGCCAGGCCGGCGAGGCCGCCGGAGATGGCCAGCGCCATCCCGCCGAGGGCGCCGACGCGCACGCCGGCATGCCGGGCCGCCGCCGGGCTGAGGCCGGTCATCGTGAGCCGGAACCCCCATCGGGTACGCGCCAGCGCAAGGCTGAACACGACCGCGACGACGATGGCCAGGACGAGGCCGCCGTTGATCTGGAGGTTCGGGTACTCGCCGAGGGAGCTGATCCGCGCGCCCTCGGGCAGCGGGTTGGACTGCGGGGACAGGGTGCCCCGGCCCAGGCGGGACTCCTGCAGCAGCCACGGGGTGTTCACCGCGAACGAGACGAGCTGCTGGGCCAGGAACGTCATCAGCATCGTGCTGACCACGACGTTGACGCCGCGGAAGCGGTACATCAGGGCGCTGAGCCCGGCCCATGCGCCCGCGCCGACTGCCGCGGCGGCCAGCACGCTGACGACGAGCAGCGGTCCGGGCAGCGCCAGGCGCAGGCCGGCCCAGGCGCCGAAGAGCGCCCCGATCAGCACCTGCCCCTCCTGGCCGATGTTGAAGAAGCCGGAGCGGGCGCTGACGCAGGCCCCGACGGCGACCAGCAGCAGCGGCGCGACGTACAGCAGGGAGGTGGTCCAGGCGGCGGGGCTGGCCATGCTGCCCTGGTACATGGCCTTGGCCGAGGCGGTCGGCGAGCCGCCGGTGACCGAGATCAGCAGGGCGGACAGGGCGAGGGCGACGGCGACGGTGGCCGCCGTGGCGGCGGCCACCTGCCAGCCGCCGACGCCCGGGTTGAGCCGGCGCAGCAGCCGGCGGCCGGTGGCGTCGGGGCCGCTCGGGCCGGTGGGCGGCGCGGCGACGGTGGTGGCGGCCATCAGTGCGCCACCCCGCCGACCAGCATGCCGAGGCGTTCCGCGGTGGCCTCGGCGGTGGGGAGGACCCCGACGATCCGGCCGGAGGAGATCACCGCGATCCGGTCGGCCAGGGCCATCACCTCCTCCAGCTCGGTGGAGATCAGCAACACGGCCACTCCTTCCGCGGCGGCCTGCCGCAGCCGCACGTACATGTCTTCGATCGCGCCGACGTCCAGCCCGTGGGTGGGTTGGGCGGCGACCAGCGCCTTCGGTCCGGCGGACAGCTCCCGGGCCAGCACCACCCGCTGCTGGTTACCGCCGGAGAGGCTGCGCAGCGGCGTGTCCGGCGAGGGGGCCACGATGTTGAACTCGGCCATCTGCCGGCGGGCGATCCGGTGCATCCGCCGCCGGCTGAGCACCCCGCGCGTGCAGACCCCGGCGAGGGACTTCATGACGAGGTTCTCCGCCACGCTCATGTCGAGCACCACCCCGGAGTGGTGCCGGTCCTCGGGGACGATGCCGAGGCCGGCCTCGTGCAGCGTGCCCGGCCGGGTCAGCTCGACGGGGCGGCCGCCGACCTCGACGGCGCCTTCGTCGGGGACCAGCAGCCCGGACAGCAGCTCGCCGAGGGTGGCCTGGCCGTTGCCCTCGACCCCGTACAGACCGACGATCTCGCCGGGGGCGACGTCGAGGTGCAGGTCGTCGAGGACGGGCAGGCCGCCGACGCGCAGGGTCACCCCGCGCAGCCGCAGCGCGGCCGGCGTGGTGGGGTCCGCCGCCGGGGCCGCCCCGGCGGGGTCGGTGGACGGCGGCGCGCCGGCCGGGCTCTGGGGCTCGACAGGCAGCAGGCCCAGGGCCGCGCCCTCGGCGCGCAGCGAGACGTCGCGGCCGACCATCTGCCGGGCCAGCTCCTGGGCGGTGGTGTCCGCCGTCGTGCCGTGGAACGCCACCGCGCCGCGCCGCAGCACGGTCACCCGGTCGGTGGCGGCCATGATCTCGGCGAGCTTGTGGCTGATCAGGATGACGGCGCGGTTCTCGGCCTGCACGACCCGGCGCAGCACCGTGAACAGCTCGGCCGACTCGGCCTGGGTGAGCACGGAGGTCGGCTCGTCGAGGATCAGCACGGACGGGTCGCGCCGCAGGCACTTGATCAGCTCGACGCGCTGCCGTTCCCCGGCGGAGAGCCGGTCGACCCGGGCGAGCGGGTCGATGGGCAGCCCGTAGCGCTGGGCGACCTGCTCGACCTGGGCGCAGGCCGCCGCCCGGTCGACCCGCCCGGTGTCGCCGAGGATGACGTTCTCCCAGACGGTGAGCGGCTCGATCAGGCTGAAGTGCTGGTGGACCATGCCCAGCCCGAGGTCGGCGGCGACCTGCGGGCTGTCGATCTCGATCGGTTCGGTGCCGCGCAGGATGGTGCCGGTGTCCCGGTGCACCAGCCCGAGCAGGATCTTCATCAGGGTCGACTTCCCGGCCCCGTTCTCGCCGAGGAGGCCGTGGATCTCGCCGGGCCGTACGGCGAGATCCACGGCGTCGCAGGCGACAACCGGACCGTAACGCTTGCTGACCCCGCGCAGGGTGAGAGCCGGCGTCAGCTGGTCGTCAACGTTCACAGTCCGTCCACCTCGTTGGTCGTCGAGCGGCAGGGGTCAGGAGCCGAGCTTGGCGACTTCCGCCTTGGTGTCGATCTTGTCCGCACCCACGTCGGCGATGAAGGCGTCCATCTTCTGGGTCTGCTCGGCGGTGGGGGAGCAGATCTTGACCGTCGGGTACGCGTCCTTGCCGAGGTGCCACACCTTGGTGGTGCCGAGCTGCATCTCACCCTTGGCGAACAGCTCCAGGGCGGCGGCGAAGTACGCGCCCGGGTCGAAGATGACCGAGATGTCGAAGCGCGGGTCGGTCGAGTCGCAGCGGTCGGTGCCGGGGGTCAGGGTGATGGCCCCACCGCCGGCGGCGAGCTTGGCGGCGGCGTCGGTGGCCCCGCCCAGGTACGGGTAGATGACCTTCACGCCCTGGCTGAGCTGCGCCTGGACGGCCTCCCGGGCCTTGGCCGAGTCGTTGAAGTCACCGGTGTAGGTGGTGACCAGCTCGGCCTTCGGCACGACCATGCGGATGCCGGCCTTGAACGCCTTGGCGGCGTTGACGGAGAAGTCGGCCTCCATGCCGGTGACGAAGCCGGCCTTGGTGGCGTTCTTCTGCTGCATCAGCAGGCCGGTGGCGTAGCCGGCGGCCAGCATGCTCTGGTTGGGGTCGTCGCTGGAGATGACGGTGCGCGCGGTCTGCGGAACGTTCTCCGACGACGGCACGTACCAGGCGGTCTTCGCGCAGACCGGCTCCTCGGAGGCGGGGATGGCGTCCTTGAGCTCGGACGCGCCGAGGGCGACCATGTCCACGCCCTGCTGGCACAGCGCCCGCGCCGCGGCCAGCGCCTCGGTGGCCGGGACGCTGCCGCGCTTGATGACCTGCCAGCCCTTCTCGGTGGCGAACTTCTCGGCGCCGACGACGAAGCTCTCGTAGTAGCCCTTGTCGTTGATGTCGCCGGGGCTGAGCACCCCGATGACGACCTTGCCGTCGCCGTTGACGTCGGGCTGCCCGGCCTGGGTGGTCCCGCCGCTGGCGGTTCCGGCCGCCGAGGGCGCGGACGCGTCGTTGCTCGCGCAGCCGAACAGGGCGAAGGCGAGGGCGCCGGCGAGCACCGCCGCCGGGCCCTTCGCGGTACGAAGTGTCATGGTGCGTTTCCTTTCACAGTGGGGGCGCTGCGGCGGCCGGCTCGGCCGGGCGCGCGCAGTGTTCGGTCGCGGGCACGGTCGGCCAGCGATGGGGGATGTCGATGCCGGCCCGGCGCAGCAGGGCGGCCCGGCGTGCGGTGGCCTCCTCGCGCAGGGCGTCGACGTCGACGGTGGTGACCCGCCGGTCGCGGACCACCAGCCGACCGTCGACCAGGACGTCGCGGACGGTGTGCCCGGCCGCGCCCCAGACGAGCTGGGTGGCCAGGTCGCCGCGCGGGGCCCAGGAGATGGTCCGGGTGTCCAGTACGACCAGGTCGGCGGCCTTGCCGACCTCGATCGAGCCGGTCGTGCGCCCGAGCCCGACGGCGTCCGCGCCGTCGACGGTGGCCAGGGCGAACACCTCGTCGGCGCGCAGCGGGTCGGGCGTGCCCCGGTCCCGCTCCAGGCCGGCGAAGAGCCGGGCGGCGCGCCACACGTCGGGGGTGTCCCCGGCGTTGTGCGAGTCGCAGCCCAGCGCGAGCCGGCCGCCGGCGCGGCGCAGCTCGGTGTGCCGGCCGGCACGGCTGACGCCCTGCCCGAGGCGCAGGTACGCGCCGGGGCAGGCGGCGACGGCGGTGCCGGAGTCGACGAGCGCGGCCAACTCGGCGTCGTCGAGCCAGACGGCGTGGCCGAGCAGCAGCCGGGGGCCGAGCACGCCGAGGTCGCGCAGGTGCAGCACGGGCCGCGCGCGGCCGGCGGCGGCGTACGCGGTGACGTCGTCCGGGCCCGGCGAGATGTGCCAGGTCATCGGCACGTCGAGCCGCTCGGCCAGCTCGGCGGCGCCGGTGAACAGCTCGTCGCTGACCAGGTCGTGCCCGAGCAGCGTGATCCAGCCGGTGACGAGGTCGTCGCCGGCGAGCGCGGCGACGGTGTCGGCCTGGGCGGCGAGGGCCTCGGCGGCGGGCAGCGCGTAGGGCGCGCCGGGGGTGTCCCAGCCCCAGCCGCCGACGCGGGCGCGGATGCCGGCGGCGCGCAGCCCCTGGGCGACCCGCAGCGGGTGGGCCACGGTGCCGGGCTCCAGCAGCGTGGTGACGCCGTAGCTGAGCGCCTCGACGGCGGTGAGGGTGGCCGACAGCTCGTCGTCGTCGCCGGTGACGGCGGCGTGCAGCGGCACGATCCAGTCGTAGATGGCCTGCTGGGCGGGGACGTCGTCGGGGATGCTGCTGCGCACGAGCGGGTCGGCGGTGGTGTGCTGGTGGGCGTTGACCAGGCCGGGCACGACCACGCAGCCGGCGGCGTCGAGTTCCGGGCTCCCCGGGTACGCGGCGCGCAGCGCGTCGGCGGGGCCGAGCGCGGCGATCCGGCCGGCGGTGACCGCGATCGCGCCGCCGGTGACGACCTCGCGGCCGGGGGCCATGGTGACGATCTCGGCGTCGACGATCAGCAGGTCGGCGGGGCCGGCGGCGGCCGGGGTCGGCGGCGGGGTCCCGGTCATGGCCGCACCAGGATCTTGCCGACGAGGTCGCGGGACTCCTGCCGGGCGTACGCCTCGGGCAGGTCGGCCAGCGCGTATTCGGTGGCCCGCACCACCCGCAGCCCACCGGCGTAGAACGCGTCGAGCATGGCGGCGAAGTCGGCCGGGGCGTACGCGCCCGCGCCGAGCAGCCGCAGCCCCCGGTGGTAGACGTCGGCCAGGGAGAAGGTCACCTGGTCGCCGCTGGTGTTGCCGAGCAGCACCAGCCGCCCGCCGGTGCGGAGGCTGGCCAGGGAGACCGGCCAGGTGGCGGTGCCGACGTGGTCGACGACGAGGTCGACGCCGTGGCCGCCGGTGCGCTCGCGCACCTCGGCGACGGTCCGCTCGTCGAGGTCGAGCGCGTCGGCGCCGAGGTCGGCGGCGAGGGCCCGCTTGGCCTCGGTGCGGGCCACGGCGATCACCCGTGCCCCGGCGCGGCGGGCGAGCTGGATGGCGGCGATGCTGACGGCGCTCGCGCCGGCCTGCACCAGCACCCACTCCCCCGCGCGGACGGCCCCGACGCGGTGCACGGCGTGCCAGGCGAGGCTCCAGGCGGTGGGCAGGGCTGCGGCGTCGGCGAGGTCGACGTGCGCGGGCACGGGGTGCACGACGGCGGCGGGGACGGCGACGTACTCGGCGAAGCCGCCGGGGCGGTTGCCGCCGACGACCGCGAGCCGGGGACAGTAGCCGGGCTGGCCGGCGGCGCAGGAGGGGCACGCGCCGCAGCCGACGGTCGGGTCGACCAGCACCCGGTCGCCGGGGCGTACCGTAGTGACGTCGGAACCGACGGCGACGACCTGGCCGGCGACGTCCATCCCGGCGACGTGGGGCAGGCGGAAGCCGGGCAGCCGGCCGGGGCCCTTGCGCTGCAGCAGGTCGAGGTGGTTGAGCGCGGCGGCGTGCACCTGGATGACGGCCTCGGTCGGGCCGGGCTCGGGGTCGGGCAGGTGGCGCAGTCGCACCACCTCCGGGCCACCGAACCCCGTCTGGACCATCGCTCGCACAGGACCCCTCCGGCGCTCTGCCAATCAATATGGCGTCTTGCATTGTGATTCGCGTTGCTTAGCGACGTACTCTGCCTGCGGTCCGTCGGCATGTCAACGGCTTGACCGAAACAGGAACGCCAGCGAAACCAAGCCGTGCCTTTACGTCCCCGGCGCACCGTTCACCGGGCATCGACCAGCAGGTCAGCCCGGGTCGGACGCGGCCAGCAACTCCCGCGCGGAGAGCGCGGTGCGCAGCACCGTCGCCGTGTCGGGATCGAGCGGGTCGACGCCGAGCAGCCGCTTGATCAAACCCACCCGGTAGCCGACCGAGTTGCGGTGCAGGTGCAGGCGCTCGCTGACGGCCTGCCGGCTGCCCCCGGTGGCCAGCCAGCAGTCCAGGGTGCGCAGCAGGTCGTCGCGGTGCGCGATCGGCCCCAGGTGCCGCCGCACGAACCAGCGCAGCCGCTCGTCGGGCACGGCCAGCAGGACCTGGTGCAGCCCGGCCCGACCGAACGACAGCTCCGGCGGCGCGTCCGGCTGGCGCAGCAGCAGGCTCAGCAGGCGGTCCGCGTCGCGGAACGACGCCGCCGTCCGGGCGGCCCCGCTGACCGTCGCGCCGCTGGCCACCCGCACCTGCCCCACGCCGACGATCTGGTCCAGCCGGGCCCGCAGCCGGGTCGCCTCACGCTCGACGTCCTCGCCGTGCAGCAGGGTCCAGGCCCGCCGTCCCTCGGCGAGCACGGGCCGGTCCAGCCAGCTCAGCGCCGACGCCCAGCGCCGCTGCTGGGCCCCGGTGTAACCGATCCCGGCGACCGCGTGCGGCTGGTCCAGCCGCCACCCGTGCGTCGCCCCGGCCCGCAGCAGGTCGGCCTCGGTGAACCCGCGCGGGCCGACGGCCCCACCGGAGCCGGCGACGCCGGGCGGGACGCCCGCACCGAGCGGGTCGCCGGGGCCGGGCGGGCGGACGCCGTCACGCAGCGCCCGCAGCACGGCCGCGGCGTCGGCGAGGGCGGGCGGCGGGGGCGACTCGCGGCGTACGGCGTCGATCAGCAGCGCGGTGGTCGCGGCCCGCGCCAGGTCGAGCTGCCCGGCGGTGACCGGCTCGGCCACCAGCAGCGCGCCGAGCCGCCGCTGCCCCGCGCCGACCGGCACGGCGCGGCCGGTCCACCCGTCGGCGCAGCGGACCCGGCCCGCGACGATCCCCGGCACCGGCCCGCCGCCGGCCCGGGAGCCGGCCAGCGCCCGGCGTACGTCGTCGGGGTCGGCGCCGCGGGCGTCGCCGGCCGCGCCGTCGCTGGCGGCCAGCAGCTCCCCGGCCTCGGAGACCAGCCGGCAGGCCGCCCCGACGCGCTGCGCGAGCGCGGCCAGCAGGCCCGGCCAGCCGGCGCCGCCGAAGGCCAACTCGGCGAGGGCCTGGGCGAACACGGCCGGCGGCGGCCCGGTCGCGACGGTCAGCCGCGTCCGGGCCGCCGGAAGCTCGCCCGGCCGGGTCACGCCGGTGGGCGGTCGAGCAGGCGGACCGCCACGGCCTTCTCCTGGGTGTACTCGCGCAGCGCCGCGTAGCCGCCGCCCCGGCTGAACCCGCTCTCCTTCTGCATGTTGAACGGGAAGCCGATCACCCCGGCGTCGTGGAACTGGTTGACCGCCACCTGGCCGCTGCGCGCGTCGGCGGCGACCCGCAGCGCCCGGGAGACGTCACTGGTCCAGATGCAGGTCAGCAGCCCGAAGTCGGTGCCGTTGACCAGCGCCACGGCCTCGTCGACGCCGCGGAAGCCCTGCACGGCCAGCACCGGGCCGAAGACCTCCTCGCGGGCCAGCCGCATGCCGGAGTCGACCCCGTCGAAGACGGTCGGCGCGACGAACCAGCCGTCGCCGTGGCGTCCGCCGGCCGACTCGCCGCCGGTGACCAGCCGGGCCCCGGCGGTCGGGGCCTCGGCCAGGAAGCCGCGCACCCGGTCGTACTGGGCCTGGCTGACCAGCGGCCCCATGTCCAGGTCCTGGTCCCATGCGCCGGTACGCACGGCCGCCATGCCGGCGGCGACCCGCTCCACCACCTCGGCGCGGATCGACTCCTCGACCAGCAGCCGGGACCCGGCGTAGCAGTTCTGCCCGGCGTTCTCGGTGATCGAGGTGACGATCGCCGGGATCGCCACGTCCAGGTCGGCGTCGGCGAAGACGACGTTCGGGGACTTGCCGCCCAGCTCCAGCTTCACGGGGACGAGGTTCTCGGCGGCGGCCCGCATGACGGCCCGGCCGGTCACCGTGGACCCGACGAAGCTGATGTGGTCGACGTCGCGGTGCCCGGTGAGCGCGGTGCCCGCCTCGGGGCCGAGGCCGGTGACGGCGTTGAGCACGCCCGGCGGCAGGCCGGCCCGGCGGGCCAGCTCGGCCAGGGCGAACGGGGCCAGCGGCGCGATCTCGGAGGGCTTGAGCACGACGGTGTTGCCGGCGGCGAGGGCCGGGGCGACGTTGGCCGCGGTGAGCACGGCGGGCACGTTCCACGGGATGATCACGGCGCACACGCCGTACGGCTCGGGGCGGGTGTAGCCGAAGTAGTCCGGCGTGCGGGTGGGCAGGGTGACGCCGGTGAGCTTGTCGGCCGCGCCGGCGAAGTAGTCGACGATGCCGTGCGCGATGTACATGTTGAGACGCCCGCCGGAGCGGGGCTTGCCCACGTCCCGCGCCTCGTGGGCGGCGAGTTCCTCGACGTGGGCGGCGATCAGGTCGGCCCAGCGGCGCAGGATCGCCCCGCGCTCGGTGGGTGAGGTCGCCGCCCAGGCGGGAAAGGCCCGGCGGGCCGCCGCGACGGCGGCGTCGACGTCGGCCGCCCGGGCCCGCGCCACCGGCTGGATGGGCGCGCGGGTCGCGGGATCGAGCACCGGCAGCTCGCCCTGGTCGGCGGCGGCGACCCAGGCGCCGTCGATGAGCTGGCGGGCGGGGGGAATGTCCAGGTCAGCCATGAGGGAATCCTTGACCCTTCATGTTTCACATGTCAAGATGCAGTCTCGCTTTGTGAGTTGACCGGGAGGACGTGTGCGGATCACTGCGGCGGTGCTGGAGAGCGCGGGAGCGCCGTTCACCCTCCAGCAGCTCGACCTCGCCGAGCCGGGGCCGGACGAGGTGCTGGTGCGGGTGGACAGCGTCGGCGTCTGCGGCACGGACCTGGAGTTCTCGAACTTCTTCCCCACCCCGGCGGTCCTCGGCCACGAGGGCAGCGGCGTGGTGGAGCAGGTGGGCGGGCGGGTCACCGGCGTCGCCGTCGGGGACCACGTGGCCATGAGCTTCGCCTCCTGCGGCGAGTGCCCGCTCTGCCTCGGCGGAAACCCGGCGTATTGTCGCCGGTTCGACGCCGTGAACTTCGCCGGGCGGCGGCCGGACGGCAGTTCGGCGCTGTCCCGCGACGGCGCGCCCGTCAACGGCCACTTCCTGGGCCAGTCGTCCTTCGCCACCCACGTGGTCGCCCCGGCCCGCGCCGTGGTGCCCGTCGCGAAGGAGATCGACCTGCGGGTCGTCGGCCCGTTCGGGTGTGGCTTCGGCACCGGCGCCGGCGCGGTGCTCAACGTGCTGCGCCCGGAGGTCGGGTCGTCGCTGGTCGTCTTCGGCGCGGGCGCGGTCGGCGTCGCGGCGATCCTGGCCGCCCGCGCGGCCGGCTGCGCCGTGGTGGCCGCCGTGGACGTCAACGCCGGCAAGCTGGACACCGCGCGGCTGCTCGGCGCGACCCACGGGGTCCACTCGGCCGCCGGGGACCCGCGCGAACTGCTGGCGGCGATCGCCCCGCACGGCTTCGATGTCGCGATCGACACCACCGGCCGGGAGGACGTGCTGCGCACGGCGGTGGAGGTCCTCGGCCCGCTGGGCCGCTGCGGCGTCATCGGCGTCGGGCCGAGCGAGCGGATGAGCTTCGACTGGCGCAGCATCCTCAACGGCCGCACCGTCACCGGCATCATCGGCGGCAACAGCCTGCCCCAGGTCTTCCTGCCGAAGCTGCTCGACCTGCACGCCGCCGGCCGGTTCCCGGTGGACCGGCTGATCACCTACTTCCCGTTCGAGCAGATCAACGAGGCGGTGGCCGCGGTACGCGCCGGCGAGGTCGGCAAGGCCGTCCTCACCTTCTGATGCTCGATTCGTAACACCGTCTCGTGATGCGAGCGAGTTACGCTCGTCGTCCGACACCCCAGTGGCGCGGCTGGGCAACACCGCGCAGCGTCCCGCACCCGTGGAGCTCGTCCCCATGACCGAACACCAGCTGACCACACCGGCCGTCCCCTTCGACCACCACTCGGCCGAGTGCAACGCCGACCCCGTGGGCTACTACGAGGCGTACCGGCAGACCTGCCCGGTCGGGCGCACCACCGCGCACGGCGGCTTCGTCTACACCACCCGGTACGCCGACGTGGTCCGCATCGCCCGCGACGACGACGCCTTCTCCTCCGCCCGGTCCGTCGCCGGGGGCGACGGCACCGCCATCGTCATCCCCCGGGGCCCCGGCCTGGAGCAGTACCCGATCGAGCTGGACCCGCCGGCCGCCACGGAGTACCGCGACCTGATCAACCCGCTGCTCACCCAGGACGCGGTGGCCACGCTGGCCCCGATGATCGCCCGGCACACCACCCGCGTGATCGACGCGTTCATCACCGAGGGCTCGGTCGACTTCGTCCGCGACCTGACCAACCCGCTGCCGGCCGCCGTCACCCTCGACTGGCTGGGCTTCCCGGAGGCCGACTGGGCCAAGCTGGCCGGCCCCATCCACGACATCTTCGCCGCGCTGCCCGGCAGCGAACGCGCCGCGCGCGGGGCCGCCGGCCTGGCGTACCTCGACCAGCGCATCCGCGAGCTGATCGTCGAGCGCCGCGCGCAGCCGACCGGCGACGCCGTGAGCTACCTGGCCACCCAGCGCCGCCCCGACGGCGAGCTGTTCGACGCCGACGAACTGGTCTCCGTCATCGGGCTGCTGATCGCCGGCGGGGTCGACACCACCACCTCGCTGACCGGGTCCACGCTGGTGCACCTGAGCCGCCACCCGGAGGACCGGCAGCGGCTGATCGACTCCCCCGACCTGCTGCACAACGCCACCGAGGAGTTCCTGCGGGCGTTCGCCCCGTCGCAGTCGATGGCCCGCACCGCCCGCGCCGACGCCGAGGTGGGCGGCTGCCCGGTCACCGCCGGTGAGCGCGTGCTGATCCCCTGGGTCGCCGCCAACCACGACCCGGCGGTGTTCCCCGAGCCCGAGCAGATCCGGCTCGACCGCGACGCCACCCGGCACCTCAGCTTCGGCATCGGCAGCCACCGCTGCGCCGGCGCCCACCTGGCCCGGCTCATGTTCCGCGAGATGATCACGCAGGTGCTCACCCGGCTGCCCGACTACCGGGTCGTCGAGGAGGGCCTGGTCACGTACCCGACCCGGGGCAACCAGACCGGCTGGGACGCCGTACCCGCCGTGTTCACCCCCGGCCCCCGCGCCGCCGACACCCCGGACGCGCGCCCGGCCGCCGGCCCGACCCTCGACCGGGACCTGCGCGTGGAGGTCGCGGCCGTCGCCGCCGACGACGTGCTGGAGGTACGCCTCGCCGACGCCACCGGCGCGCCGCTGCCGCCCTGGGCGCCCGGGGCGCACCTGGAGGTGCGGCTGCCGTCGGGCCGGGTCCGGCAGTATTCCCTGTGCGGCGACCCGGACGACGCCCACCACTACCGCATCGCCGCCCTGCGCGAGGCCGGCGGCCGGGGCGGCTCGGTGGAGCTGCACGCGGTGGCCCGCGCCGGGGCGACCCTGTCCGTGCGCGGCCCGCGCAACCACTTCCCGCTCGTCGACGCCCCCGGCTACCTGTTCCTCGCCGGCGGCATCGGCATCACCCCGATCCTGGCGATGGCCCGCGAGGCACACCGCCGGGGCGTGCCGTTCCGGCTGGTGTACGGCGGGCGCACCCGCGCCTCGATGGCCTTCGCCGACGAGGTCGTGGCGCTCGCCGGGGACCGGGCCACCCTGCTGCCGCAGGACGAGGCCGGCCTGCCCGACCTGGCGGCGCTCGTCGCGTCCGCCGGGCCGGACACCGCCATCTACTGCTGCGGGCCCACCGCCATGATCGGCGCGCTGGAGCGGACCTGCGCCGAGGCGGGCCGGTCGGGCCAGCTGCACGTCGAGCGGTTCACCGCCGGCGACGACCTGGAGGTCGCCTTCGACCCGGCGGCCAACACCGAGTTCGAGGTGCACCTCGCCCGCACCGGGGCGACCGTGCGGGTGCCGAGGGACCGCCGGATGATCGACGTGCTGCGCGAGACGGTGCCCGGCCTGACGTACGACTGCGAGAAGGGCTACTGCGGCGCGTGCGAGACGCGGGTGCTGGCCGGCACGCCGGAGCACCGCGACTCGCTGCTCACCGAAGCCGAGCGCGCGGCCGGACGCAGCATGATGATCTGCGTGGGCCGCAGCTGCTCCGAACGACTGGTGCTGGACCTCTAGCACCCGCCTGCTGAGCGGGCCGGCCCTCGCACCGGGGCCGGCCCGTTCGGCGTGATGGGGCTACGGGCCCGCGGGGCCGTTGCGGGCCGCCAGCGCGTCGAGGATCAGGTCGAGGCCGAACTCGAACTGCCCGCCGAAGTCGTAGCCGGGCTGCCGGACGTGCTGCGTCGCGAACTCGACCAGGTGCGGGTAGTCGCCCGCCGCGAACCCCTCCATGATCGAGTCCGCGACCTCGGTGGCGGCGTCGCCGCCGTCGAACGGCAGCGACACCTCCTGCAACACGAAGCCGAAGACGTACGCGTCGACGATCGCGTACGCGTGGGCCGTCATCGGCAGCGAGAAGCCCCCGGCCCGCAGCACGCCGAGCATGGCGTCGTGGTGGCGCAGGGTCGCCGGCCCGGGGCTGGTCCGGGTCTCCACCAGCGCCAGCGCCCAGGGGTGCCGGGCGAGGACCGCACGGGCCGAGAGGCACCGCCGGCGCACCTCGGCCCGCCAGTCGCCGCCCGCCCCGGGCAGGTCGATCTCCGCGAAGACGCCGTCGACGAGCGCGTCGAGGAGCTCCTCCTTGTTGCGGATGTAGTGGTAGAGCGACATCGGCCTGGTGTCCAGCTCGGCGGCCAGCGACCGCATGGTCAACGCCGCCAGGCCGTGCGCGTCGGCGATCCCGACGGCCGCCCGCAGCACCCGCTCGCGGCTGAGCTGCCGCCCCGCTCCGCCCACCGCCCGACCCCCTCCGCTCGACACCGCGTTGACCGCGCTTGCCCGCCGAGCCTATCGTACTTAGTACGAGAGCCTGGGAGGCTCGATGTCCCTCCGTGTGGCCGGCCGCTGCGCCGGCGCGTTCTTCCTGCTGGCGTTCGTCGCCTACGGCGTCGGCAGCGCCCTGCCCGGGCAGCCCGCCGGGGCGGCGCTCGTGGCGCTCAACTCCGCCCTGGTCGCCGCCATCGGCGCGCTGGCCTTCCGGGCGCTGCGCCCCGCCCACCCCGGAGCCGCCTGGGGCTACCTCGTCGCGCGCGGCGCGGAGGCGTTCCTGCTCGCCGCCGGGCTCGTCCTGCGGGACTCCGCCGGGGCTGGGGCCGCCGACATCGCCTACCAGGCGGCCATGCTGTCCCTGGGCCTGGGCAGCGTGCCGTTCTGCCTGGCCCTGGCCCGGCAGCGCTGGCTGCCGGGCTGGCTCGCGGGCTGGGGAGTCGCCGGGTACGCGCTGCTGGCGGCCGGCGCGGCGGCCGAGCTGGCGGGGATCCGGGTCGGGCTCGTGCTGGCGGCACCGGGCGGGCTGTTCGAGCTCGTGTTCGGCGTGCTCCTGCTGGCCCGCGGCTTCGCCCCGGCCACCGGCGGGCGGCCCGGCCCCACCGGCGACGTGGCGTCGAGCGCCGCCGGGGCCGGCGACACCCGGGTGTGGCGCGCCGCGCGGGCGGCCGGGGTCGGCCTGCTGCTGATGGCGGTGCTCGCCGGGCTGGCCAACTTCGGCATCGTGCAGCGGCTGGCCGCCGCCGACGCTGCCGAGACCAGCGGCCTACCGCTGTCGCACCAGCGGGCCCTCGTCCTGGCCGTCGTCGCCCTGCTCGCGGTGGCCTGCCTCGACGTGCTGGTCGCCTGGGCGCTGCGCGCGTTCCTCGCCGACGCCGGCCGCGCCGTCGCGCTGCTCGCCGCCTGGTGCCGCACCGGGTACGCGGTCGTCCTCGCCGTGGCGATCACGCACCTGGTCGCCACCGCCGGCCTCCTGCGCGACGGCGGCACCGACCGGATCGACGCCGGTGTCCGCGCGCGGATCACCGACTTCGAGGAGGTCTGGAGCCTGGGCCTGATCCTGTTCGGCGTCCACCTGCTGCCGGTCGGGTGGCTGGCCTGGCGGTCGGCCGCCGTGCCGGCCTGGGTGGCGTCGCTCGTGGCGGTCGCCGGGGCGGGCTACCTCGCCGACTCGATCGGCGCGCTGGTGCCGGCCGCGTACCCGGTGCAGGCCGCCGCCGTCACGTTCGTCGGCGAGGTCGTCCTCATGGGGTGGCTGCTCTGGTTCGCCGCGCGCCGGCGTCCCGACCGCGGGGCCGACCGGGACGCGGGCCGCGCCCGCCAGGCGCAGCCCGCGTGAGGGCGACGGGCGGTCACGACGCGGACGGCCCGCCGCGCCACGACTCTGGGGCGCTGCGGGCCGTCCTGACGAGGGGCCGGCGGGTCAGTTGCCCCACTCGAAGTTGGGCTCGACCGCCTCGGCGATGCGGAACCGGCCGCCCGGCGCGATCTCGCTGCCGCGCTCGGTCACCACGTGCTTGCCGAACCCGCTGACCAGCGGCCGGCCGACGTCGCGCTTGAGCCACAGCCGCAGCAGGTGGCGGCGGCGCTCCGGCTCAGGGAAGTCGACGTAGCCGGTGCGCGAGTGCAGGGCGGCGTAGTTGAGCAGCCACTGCACGTCCCCGGGCTGGAAGTCCATGTCCAGGGCCAGGCCGGGGGCCTGGGACACCTCGTCGTAGAGGTGCAGCAGCTCGATCTGCGCCTCGGTGAGCCGGGGCACCTCCGGGTAGTCCTGTGCGGAGAAGATCATCGAGCTGCCGGCGTACGTGCTGAAGATGCCGTCGACGTAGCTGCAGATGGGCGAGGTGTAGGTGCGGGCCGGGGCGTCCGGGTCCTGCCGGTGCCAGTCCCAGTGCCACGACTCGAACAGCAGCGGCGCGAGGTCCGGCCGGCGACGCAGGATCTCGTTGTAGATGGTGGTGCCGCTGACCAGGCTGCTCGCCCCGCCGGCCTTGGCCGCCCGCAGGCACATCAGCGCGACGACGTCGGAGCTGTCGGAGTGGAACGGCAGCCGGTCCCGCACCCGCGACGGCAGCGCCGACGGGTCGTCGAGGGTCTTGTTGGAGGTGGCGATGACGTGGTCGAGCACGTCGCCCATCTGGTTCTGCCCCATCGGCACGCCGAGGTGCAGCCCCATCAGGAAGAAGATCGCCCCGGCGAGGGTGTCGCCGTACTCCTCCGTGCGCAGCCCGCGAACCAGGATGAAGCCGCGCCCGGAGTCGAGCTGGCGGGCGCACTCCTCGTTGAGGCCGGCGCAGGCCGGCAGCGGGTAGTCGGCGGCGGTCACGGTACGCAGGTCGGGGTTGTCGGCCACGAAGCGGCGGCCGACGGTCTCCAGCTCGGCACGCTCGGCGTCACTGAGCTGGTAGACCCACTCGGTCGAGGTACGCAGCTCGTCGCCGCGCCAGGCGGACGGGCCGGAGATGGGGGCGAGGTCGATTGCGGTGGTCATGATGATGCGCTCCGAGGGTCGGTTCTGACGGGTACGGGTCGGTGCCCCGGCGCGGGCGTTGCCACGGGCCGGGCGATCGACGACAGGGGCGGCCTCGCCGCCGTTCACGGCGGCGGGGCGGCCCGTCAGAAGGGGGTCTGCGGATCCCCGGCGGCGGTCCCGGGGCGCATGCCCTCTCGCGGCGGGTGTACCCGCAGCGGCTCCTCGTAACCGCGCACCAACAATCCAGCGCCTTGCGGAACTCGGATCATGGCGTCTCCTGCGGCTGACGGTGTCGCCCCAGGCTAGGGCAGCCCCAGCGCGACGTCAAGAGAGACGGCGTCTCGCAATCTGACAAGCAGGCCAGGGGCGCCCCCGCGGAATCTAAGACATTTCCCAAACGAATTGTCGAGCATCGATGCTGATCGCCGCGCAGGGCGGCCGGTCAGACGAGGAGCGACCATGCCCGTACGACAGTCCGACACGATCCACGGCGCGACGCCCCGCCCGGTCAGCGCCCTCCCCGCCGGTCCGGACGGCTGGCGAGGCCCCCTGCTTGACCACCTTCCACCGCGCGAGCGCCGGCTGTTCCACCGGTTCGGCCGGGGACCCGAGGTGACCGTGCCCGACCTGCGCATCCACCAGGCGTTCGAACGCTGGGCCGCCGCCGCGCCCGACGCCGTCGCCGCCGAGCACCTCGGCGAGACGATCGGCTACCGCGAGCTGGACCGCCAGGCCAACCGGCTCGCGGCCCGGCTCGCCGACCTCGGCGTACGGGCCGGGGACGCCGTGGGCGTCTTCGCCAGCCGCTCGCTGCCGATGCTGGTGGGGATCCTGGCGACGCTGAAGGCCGGGGCGGCCTACGTCCCGCAGGACGTCCGGATCACCCCGCACCGGCAGCTGCGGCAGGTCGCGACGACCGCCCGGTGCCGGGTGGTGCTGACCACGGCCGGCGCCCTGGACACGGTGCCGGCGCTGCCCGGCGTGACGCGGCTCGCCGTCGACGAGCTGATGGCGCAGCCGCTGCCGCCCGGCCGGCACCTGACCGCCCCCGGCACCGACCGCCCGGTGACCGCCGACGACGGCTGCTACGTCCTGTTCACCTCCGGCACCACCGGCACGCCGAACGGGGTCACCGTCACCCACGGCAACGTGGCCAACCTCCTGCTCACCGCGCCGGGAAACCTGGGGATCCGGCCGGGCCGGCGGGTGGCCCAGCTGCTCAACGTCGCCTTCGACATGGCCGCCTGGGAGATCCTCGGCTGCCTCGCCAACGGCGGCACCCTGCTCGTGCGCGACCGCGACCTCACCGCCACCGCCGCCCGCGCCGACGTGGTGGTCGCCACCCCGTCGGTGCTCGGGCGCATCGACCCGGACCGGTGCGCCGGGGTGCGGACGGTCGCCGTGGCGGGCGAGCCCTGCCCGCGCCCGCTGGCCGACCGCTGGGCCGCCGGCCGCGCCTTCTACAACTGCTGCGGGCCGACCGAGACCACCATCGTCAACACCATGCACCGGCACCGGCCCGGCGGACCGCTCACCATCGGCCGGCCGACGCCGAACAACACCGTCTACGTCCTCGACGCCGACGGGCGGCCGTGCCGCATCGGCGAGGTCGGCGAGATGTGGGCCGGCGGCGGCTGCGTCTCCGCCGGCTACCTCGACAACGACGCGCTCAACGCCGAGCGGTACGCCCCGGACCCGTTCCTCGGCGGCGGCCGGCTGATGTTCCGCACCCGCGACCGGGGCCGCTGGAGCGCCGACGGGGAGTTGGAGCACCTGGGCCGCACCGACGACCAGGTGAAGGTCCGGGGCTTCCGGGTCGAGTTGGACGCGGTCTCGACCGTGCTGGAGGCGGTGCCGGGCTGCCGGGCGGCGGTCACGCTCAAGCTGACCGACCGTGACCTGGTCTCCTTCGTCGCCCCGGCCGAGCTGGACCCGCAGCGGTGCCGGGACGCGGTGGCCGCCGCACTGGCCTACTACTGCGTGCCGGCGGCCGTGCACCCGCTGCCGGAGCTGCCGATGACCGGGCGGGGCAAGGTCGACCGGGACGCGCTGCGCCGGCTCGCCCTCGACCTGCGCTGGCAGTGGGCGCACATCGAGGAGGCGGCGGCGTGACCACCACCCCCGTCCGGCCGCAGCCGGCCCCGCCCGCTCCCCCGCGTACCGACGCGGCCGGCCCGCCCGGCGACGCGCCGCCACCCCCGGTGTCGACGCTGCGCCGGATCCTCGCCCACCCCCGGTTCATGCACCACCACCGCCTGGTCGCGGCGGTGCTCGCGGCCAACGCCGCGCTGCTGGCGTACGGCCTGGCCGCCGACTGGTGGCGCGGGCCCGGCGCGGCCGAGGCCCTGGGCGCCGCCGCGCTGGCCAACGTCGCGCTGGCGGTCCTGGTGCGCCAGCAGTACGTGATCAACCTGCTCTTCTGGCTGGCCACCCGCGCGCCGACCCGGTGGCCCCTGCGGATCCGCTGGACCCTGGGCAAGGTCTACCACTTCGGCGGGCTGCACGTCGGCGGGGCGCTCGCCGGCACCGCCTGGTACCTCGGGCAGCTCGGCGCGCTGACCGCCGCCGGCGGGCGCGGGCCGGGCGGGGCGGGGGCCCTGGTCACCGGATATGCCACCGCCGGCCTGCTGCTGGCGGTCGTCGGCACCGCCCTGCCGCCGGTGCGGTCCCGCCGGCACGACCTGTTCGAACGCACCCACCGCCTCGGCGGCTGGGCGGCGCTGCTGCTGCTGTGGGCGCAGGCCGGCCTCCTGGCCGGCGGGCCGGTCGCCCTCGCCGCCTCCCCGCAGGGCTGGGTGCTCGCCGTGCTGACCGCCAGCATCGCCCTGCCCTGGCTGCGGCTGCGCCGGGTGCCGGTCGTGGTCGAGCGCCCCTCGTCGCACGTGGCGCTGGTCCACTTCGACCACGGGGTGACCCCGTTCCCCGGCTCGTCCACCGCGATCAGCCGCCGGCCGCTGTGGGAGTGGCACTCCTTCGCCAACGTGCCCGCGCCGGGGCGCAGCGGCTTCCGGCTGACCGTCTCCCGGGCCGGCGACTGGACCGGACGGTTCATCGACGACGCGCCGCAGCGGGTCTGGGTGAAGGGGATCAGCACCGCCGGGGTCGCCAACGTCGAGACCCTCTTCCGGCGGGTGGTCTACGTGGCCACCGGCAGCGGCATCGGCCCGGTGCTGCCGCACCTGCTGGCCGAGCAGGTGCCGGCCCGCCTCGTCTGGGTGGCCCGTCGGCACCGGGAGACCTTCGGCGACGCGCTGGTCGACGAGATCCTCGCCCACCAGCCCGACGCGCTGCTGTGGGACACCGCCCGCGACGGCAAGCCCGACATGCTGCGGCTGGCCTGGCAGGCGTACCGCCAGTTCGATGCCGAGGCGGTCATCTGCATCTCGAACCGCCCGCTGACCTGGCAGGTGGTGCGGGGCATGGAGGAACGCGGCGTCCCCGCGTACGGCGCGATCTGGGACTCCTGACCGCCCGGCCGCCCGGGGCATCGGGTCCCCGGGCGGTCGGCTGCGGGTCTTCCGTCGTTCGGCCTCCCCGGCCCACGGTTTCCCCTACCGTCAGGCTTGTGCCCCGGAGAGGAGATGCCATGGCCGGCGTGCCGGAACCCGCAACGGGCGACACCTTCGATCCCGTCGCCGCCCTCAGCCAACTGGTGGCGATCCGGTCGGTCAGCGACGGCAAGAACGAGGCCGCGGTCACGGCGATGCGGCAACAGGTCGTGCAGCTCTTCCGGGCGGCCGGGGTCGAGGCCGCCGAGCTGCCGATCGGCGACGGCACCAGCCCGATCGTGTACGCGGCCACCCCGACACGCCCGGAGCTGAAGACGGTCCTGCTCTACGCCCACTACGACGTGGTCCCGGCCGACGGGCCGTGGACGGTCGACGGGACCACGATGGACCCGTTCACCCCGACGATGATCGACGGTCGGTTGTACGGTCGCGGCGCCGCCGACGACAAGTCCGGCATCGTGCTGCACCTCGGCACCGTCTGCGAGTTCGCCGGACGGCTCCCGGTCAACCTGATCCTGCTCGTCGAGGGCGCGGAGGAGATCGGCGGCGGCACGCTCGACGAGTACGTGCGGAACAACCCGGACCGGTTCCGGGCCGACGTGGTGGTCGTGGCCGACACCGGCAACCTCGCCGTGGACGAGCCGGCCATCACGACCACCCTGCGCGGCATGGTGATCGTGGACGTGCAGGTGTCCACCCTGGCCGAGCAGTGTCACAGCGGCATGTACGGCGGAGCCGCACCTGATCCGTTCCTGGCGTTGGTCAAGCTGCTCGGCAGCATCGTCGACGACGCCGGCGACGTCACGGTGCCCGGGCTGACCGCCTACCGGGGCGGCTGGCAGGAGCCCGACGAGGCGCGGTTCCGGGCCGACGCGAAGGTGCTCGACGGGGTGCGGCTGACGGGCACCGGCGCGCTGGCCGACCGGCTCTTCGGCCGCCCTTCGGTGACCGTGACCGGGCTGACCGGGCTGCCCCCGGCCGAGCAGGGGGTGAACCAGCTCCAGCCGTCGGTCACGGCCCGGCTCAGCGTACGGATCGCGCCCGACCAAAGCCCGGCCGACGCGGTCGCCGCGTTGCGCGCGCACCTGGACCGAGCGCGGCCCTGGGGCGCGCACGTCACGGTGACCGAGCACACCGTGGGGCCGGGGTTCGCGGCGCACCCGGAAACGCCGGAGTTCCAGGCGGCCGAACAGGCGCTCGCCGGGGCCTACGGCCGCACGACCGCGCGCACCGGCCAGGGCGGGAGCATTCCGCTGGTGGCGACGCTCCAGCAGATCAACAAGGGCGCCACGGTCATCCTCTGGGGCTGCGAGGAGCCGGTGTGTCGGATCCACGGCGAGGGCGAGAGCGTCGCCGTGAGCGAAGTGACCAGGATGACCCGGGCCCAGACGCAGTTGCTCCGCGCCCTCGCGGGAGCGTGAGCCGCCACGGAGCCCGGGCGGGACGAAACGGGGACCTGATGACCGAGAACCGAACGAGCCGGCCCGTGGGGCGCACGACCGAGCCGGAGCCGTGTGCGGGGTTGTTCACCCTGACCCCGGACGGAGTGCCGGAGGACCGTCGGCGCGAGGCGTTGGCCTGCTTCGAGGAACACACCCGCGCCCAGCAGGCGACCTTCCTCGGCTACCAGGCCAACGAGCACCTCGACTACACCGGCGACCTGGCGTGGCTGCTCGACTTCCACGTCAACAACGTCGGCGACCCGTTCGTCAGGGGAAACTTCCGGCTCAACAGCAAGCTGGTCGAGCGGGAGGTGCTGGACTACTACGCCCGGCTGTGGCACGCCAAGGTGCCGCACGACCCCGCGGACGCGGAATCCTACTGGGGATACGTGCTCACCATGGGCTCCACCGAGGGCAACATCATGGCCCTGTGGAACGCCCGCGACTACCTGGCCGGCCGGGCGCTCATGGTCGATCCCGCCGCCGACGACGGTGGGGTGCCGCGGCTGACCTGGGTGCAGGCCAAGGCGCCGCCGGACAACCCGAACGCCTACGACCCGATCATCTTCTACTCGGAGGACACCCACTACTCGTTCACCAAGGCCGCGCGGGTGCTCAACTTCAAGACCTTCTACGAGGTCGGCAGCCGCGACTACCCCGACGACTGCCCGCTGAGCCCCGGCGGGCCGTGGCCGACCGAGGTGCCCTCCGTCGGCGGCGTGCTGGGCAACGGCGACATCGACGTCGACAAGCTGGCGGTGCTGGTGGAGTTCTTCGCCGCGAAGGGCCACCCCATCATGGTCAGCCTCAACTACGGTTCGACGTTCAAGTGCGCGTACGACGACGTGGAGCGGGTGACGGAGCGGCTGCTGCCGATCTTCCTGCGGTACGGGCTGGTGGACCGGCAGGTGGAGTACGACAGGGAGAAGAGGCGCTACGACGTCCGGCACGGCTTCTGGATCCACGTCGACGGCGCGCTGGGCGCCGCGTACATGCCCTTCCTGGCCGACGCCGGCCTGCCGGAGCGGGTGCCGCCGTTCGACTTCCGCCTGCCGTACGTCTTCTCCCTGGTCATGAGCGGGCACAAGTGGGTCGGCGCGCCCTGGCCCTGCGGGGTCTTCATGACCAAGGTCAAGTATCAGCTGCGCCCGCCCGACGATCCCGAGTACATCGGCGCCCAGGACTCCACCTTCGCCGGGTCCCGCAACGGCTTCTCCCCCCTGATCCTGTGGAGCTACCTGGCCCGGCACTCGTACGGGGAGCAGACGAGGCTGGCGCTCGAGGCGCAGCAGCTCGCCGGCCAGGTCAGGGACGGACTGGCCGCGGTGGGCAGGAAGATCGGTCTCGACCTGTGGGTGGATCGCAGCCCGCTGGCCCTCACCGTCCGGTTCCGCAGGCCGGCCCAGAAGTACGTCGACAAGTACTCGCTGTCCCTGGAGACCCTGCCGGTCGGCCCGCAGCAGAACCGGGAGCTCGCGCACGTCTACCTGATGCCCGGGATCGACCGGGGCCTCATCGCCCAGTTCCTCGACGACCTGACGCAGCAGGACGCCTACCCGCGTCAGGTGACCGAGCTGACCGAGTGGGCCCCGGGGCCGGTGGCGGCCGGGGCGGCGAGCCCCGACGGGCAGGTGACGCGGCTGGCCGAGGTGCCGGCCACCGGTCGCGGCTTCCGCTGACGGGCCCTCAGAGGGCGCCGATCTGGTAGCCGAGGCCGTGCACGGTGCGGACCACCCCGTCGCCGAGCTTGCGCCGCAGGTAGTGCACGTACGTGTCGACCACCGCCTCGGTGCGGTCGGCGCCGAAGACCCGCCCCCGCAGCTGGCTGCGGCTGTGCACCATCCGGGGCTGGGTGGCGAGCAGCCGGATCAGCTCGAACTCCCGCCGGCTGAGCGTCACCTCCCGCCCGTCGGGCAGCCGCACCCCGCGTTGGGCCAGGTCGAGCTGCCCGGCCCCGATGGGGATCAGCTCCGCGCCGTCGAAGCGGCGGCGGGTCAGCGCCCGGACCCGGGCCATCAGCTCCGCCACCTCGAAGGGCTTCGGCAGGTAGTCGTCGGCCCCGGCGTCCAGGCCCCGGATCCGCTCGGTGGGGTCGGCCAGGGCGCTGAGCATGAGCACCCGGGCGGCGACGGCGCAGCGGCGCAGCCGGATGAGCAGGTCGACGCCGTCGATGGCGGGCAGCCGCCGGTCGAGCATGATCACCTGGTACCGGCCGCGCAGGGCCAGGTGCAGGCCCCGCTGCCCGTCCCGGGCCAGGTCGATGCGGTAGCCGTCCCCGCTGAACAGCTCGACCAGCATGTCGGCGAGCTCCGCGTCGTCCTCGACGAGGAGCAGCGGTCCGTGCGCCGGGGCCGGCGGGTCGTCCATTTGTTTATGGTCCCACCGAACGCTGAGAAGGTTGACCCGCGGAATTCTCCGCTGGTCGGGACCCGGTCAGGACCCGGTCAGCTCGCGCTCCTGGCCTGCCCGGTCGCGGCCGACGCGCCAGCAGAAGGGCCACCGGGACCCGGTGGCGTCGCCGTCCGGGGGTGTCGCGCCGGGCCGCGTCCCGTCACGCACCGGCAGCCGTACGGTGAAGGCGGCCCCGGCCCCCGGCCGGCCGGCGGCGCTGATCGTGCCGCCGTGCGCGGTGACCACCTCGCGGATCAGGGCCAGCCCGAGCCCGACCCGGCGGTCGCCGGAGCCGGGGCCCCGGTGGAACCGGTCGAAGATCCGGTCGGCGTGCCGGGGGTCGAAGCCCCGGCCGGAGTCGGTGACCACCAGCTCGACGTGGCCCGGGGCCGCCGGACGCAGCCGCACCTCGACGCGGCCACCGGCCGGGGTGTGGTTCAGGGCGTTGGCCAGCAGTTCCGCCACCACCCGGCGCAGCGCTGGCCCGACGCCGTGCACCGGCACCGGGGCGTCCGCGCCGGCCACGGCGAGCGTCACCCCGTGCTCGGCGGCGCGCGGCGCGTCGGCCTCGATCGCCTCGGTGACGAGCGCGGCGAGGTCGACCGTCGCGGGCGGCCGGGCCACCGACGTCGTGTCGGCCAGCCGGGCCGACAGCAGCAGCTCGTCGACGATCTCCCCCAGCCGGCGGGTGGTGTCCAGCAGCCGGTCCAGGTCCGCCTGGTCCGCGTCGTGGCCGGAGCGCTCCGCGCGCCGCGCCAGCAACTGCGCCGCCGTGTGCACCCGGGTGATCGGGGCGCGCAGCTCGTGGCTGGCGTCGGCGACGAAGCGGCGCTGCCGGTCGAGCGCCTCGGCCAGCGGCAGCACCGCCGCGCGGCGCAACCGCAGGTCGGTCACGGTCGCCGCGACCAGCACCGCCGCCGCCGCGAGCGACAACCCCCAGAGCAGGTAGCGGCGCTCGGCGAGCTGGAAGCGGGCGTCGAAGACCACCTGGACGACCTTGTTGCCGCGCATCTGCGTCCGTACGTGGTAGACGGTGCCGTTGCGGGCCACCTGGCTGACCTGCGGCCGACCGGTGCGGGCCACGGCGTGGATCGCCTCGTGCCGCGGGAAACCGGCCGGGGGCGCGCCCGCGTGCCCCGTGTCGCTCGCGCCGCCGAAGATCCAGGTGCAGCCGGACGGGTCGGCTGGGCGGCCGTGCAGCACCGCCCAGTCGAGCTCGTGGCGGATCTTCGCCTGCTGGACGTGCAGCAGGGCGGCGTACGCGACGCCCCCGAACAGGGCCAGCAGGGCGACGACCAGCAGGCCGACGGTCAGCCCGGTGCGGGGTCGGGCCCGTGCACCGGCGTGACTACCGACCCGCATCCCTCGAAGATGACACATCACCCATCCGAGCGGAAGGGATCACCGAGCGTCCTCCCGGATGGCGGGCCCGCCCGCCGCCCAGCGGCGGGCCAGCTCGGCGCAGACCAGCAGCTGGAGCTGGTGGAACAACATCAGCGGCAGCAGCACCAGGCCGACGGTCTGCGGGCTGAACAGCACCGCCGCCATCGGCAGCCCCGTCGCCATGCTCTTCTTCGACCCGCAGAAGATCGCGGTGATCCGGTCGGGCCGGGTGAAGCCGAGCAGCCGCGCCGCCCCGGCCGTGGCGAGCAGGACCACCAGCAGCAGCGCCGCCAGCACCCCGAGCAGCGCCAGCAGCCGGCCCGGCGAGGTGCGCTGCCAGACCCCGGCGACCACCCCGGCGCTGAACGCGGTGTAGACGACCAGCAGGATCGACCCCCGGTCGACGAGGGTGAGCACCCGCTTGTGCCGGCCCATCCAGCCGCCGAGCCAGGGCCGCAGGGCCTGCCCGGCGGCGAACGGCAGCAGCAGCTGGGCCACGATCTCCAGGACCGACCCCGCCGAGAAGCTCACCGCGCCGGTGCCGGCCAGCACCACGCCGGCCAGCACGGGGGTGAGCAGCACGCCGGCCACGTTGGAGAAGGAGGCGCTGAAGATGGCGGCGGGCACGTTGCCGCCGGCCATCGAGGTGAACGCGATCGACGACTGCACGGTGGACGGCACCACGCACAGGAACAGCAGCCCCTGGTAGAGCTCCGGCGTCAGCACGGCGGGCTGCAGCACCCGGGCGGCCAGCCCGAGCAGCGGGAACAGCACGAACGTGCTGGACAGCACCAGCACGTGCAGGCGCCAGTGCCGGGCCCCGGCCCACGCCTCGCCGGGCGAGATGCGGGCGCCGTAGAGGAAGAACAGCAGCCCGATGGCGAGGGTGGTGGCCACGGACGCGCCGTCGGCGAACCGGCCCCGGGCCGGCAGCACGGTGGCGACCACCAGGGTCGCCAGCAGCGCCAGGATGTACGGGTCGAGCGGGATCCGGGACAGCCAGCGGCGCACGATCGACCCTTCCCCGACAGTCACCACAATTCGAGACAGCGTCTCGCCTTGCGATGCTGCTACGGGCGTCGGTGCGGAGTCAAGGACTGCGGCGACGGTCACACCACCCGTCGCGGCCGACACCCCCTGCGGCCCGGCCCGGGATGCGCAGCCATGCCAGGATGTGGCCGTGTCGTATCCTCCTCACCCGTCGTACCCGCCCGGGCCCGGCGCGGTCGCGCCGCTGACCGCCTACCCGCAACCGATCCCGCCGCCCCCGGGCCACGCCGTGCTGGTCGTCTCGGTCAACCGGGGGCCCTACCTCGTCCCCGCCCCGGCCACCAGCAAGTTCAAGATCGACGGCCGGACGGTGCCGATCCCCGGCGAGGGCACCTGGCACGTGGCCGTCCCGGCGGGGCCACACGACGTGCGGTACACCGACTTCATCGGAATCCCCGTCATCACCACCGCGCTCGTCGCGCAGCCCGGGGCCGCGCACCACCTGTCGTTCCGCTTCGGCGGCTGGCGCAACCGCGTCCACGACGGGCACGGCACCGATGTCACGCGCTTCGGCATGTGGTCCAACTACAGCATCCTGCTCGTCACGCTGGCCGTGGTCGGCGTGCTGTGCTGCGGCGGCTTCGGGCTCGTCGCCGCCCTGTCCGGCACCTCCTGACCGGCACGTCCCGGCCGGTTCCCGCCCGCACGGCCAGGGGCCGCCCTCCGCTGCGGCGGACGGGCGGCCCCCGGCCGACGGCACGGTCAGGGCAGCGACACCGGGAACCGTTCCCACACCCGGTGCGCGGCCAGCAGCCGCTGCACGGCCGCGAGGGCGTCATCGCCGGAGTCACCCGCGACCACGCCCGGGGTGCCGGCCACCCCCGCCAGCTCCAGCACGGCGACGCCCGCACCCCACGCGCCGACCGCCTTCGCGTGCCGCCAGCACTCCTGCACCAGCAGCAGCACGCGCGGGTCGACGGCCGCCGGACCCGGCGCGCCCGCCTTCTCGTCGCGCGCCGGCAGCGCGTCCGGCGCGGGCACGGGCGCCCCGGCCAGCAGCAGCGCGTCGAACTCGACCGACCGGCCGGTGGCGAAGGTCCGCTGCACCGGCAGCCCGCCCACGGTCCCGCCGTGCGGGGCGATCAGCAGCGGCACCATGCCGGCCGCGAAGACGGCCCGCTGCACCTGGCCGACCCCGTCGAGGCCGGCGTCGGGGTCGGGGTCGACGACGATCCCGACCGTGCGGCCGTCCGCCGGCCACTCGCGGCCGACCTGCGACAGCGCGGGGCTGGGCGCGACGTCGGCCAGCGGCACGGTCGGCTCCGGGGCGGGCAGGCCCAGCCCGGCGGCCACCTGCGCGCACAGCACCGGGTCGATGTTCGCCAGGCAGGCGAGCTGACGTTCCCGGATCGCCTGGTGGTAGCACTTGCCCAGCTCGAACGTGTAGGCGCGGACGATGTGCTCCCGCTCCACCGGCGCCATGCTCAGCCAGAACAGGCGGGCCTGGCTGAAGTGGTCGTCGAACGAGGCCGGGTTCGCGCGCACCTTCGGCGCCTGCGCCACCGTCACCGGCACGTCGACGAACGCGCCCTCGGCGTCGCCGGCCGGGAACGGGTTGCCGCCGTCGAGGGAGTTCGGCCGGTACGGCGCGACGCCCGCGTGCACCGCCTGCTGGTGGAAGCCGTCGCGGAGCATGTCGTTGACCGGGGCGTGCGGGCGGTTGACCGGGATCTGGGAGAAGTTCGGCCCGCCGAGCCGGGTGAGCTGCGTGTCGACGTACGAGAAGAGCCGGCCCTGCAAGAGCGGGTCGTTGGTGACGTCGATGCCCGGCGGCAGGTGGCCGACGTGGAAGGCGACCTGCTCGGTCTCGGCGAAGAAGTTCGTCGGCGTCCGGTTGAGCGTGAGCCGCCCGATCGGCTGCACCGGCGCGAGTTCCTCCGGCACGATCTTCGTCGGGTCCAGCAGGTCGATCCCGGCGAACGTCTCCTCCGGCGTGTCGGGCAGGACCTGCACGCCCAGCTCCCACTCGGGGTACGCCCCCGCCTCGATCGCGTCGTAGAGGTCCCGACGGTGGAAGTCCGGGTCCACGCCGCCGAGCAGCTGCGCCTCCTCCCAGGTCAGGGAGTGCACGCCCAGCTGCGGCTTCCAGTGGAACTTGACCAGCACGGTCTCCCCGGCGGCGTTGACCAGCCGGAAGGTGTGCACGCCGAAGCCCTCCATCATCCGGTACGAGCGCGGGATCCCCCGGTCGGACATGTTCCACATCGTGTGGTGCTGCGCCTCCGTGTGCAGGGAGACGAAGTCCCAGAACGTGTCGTGCGCGCTCTGCGCCTGCGGGATCTCCCGGTCGGGGTGCGGCTTGCCGGCGTGGATGATGTCGGGGAACTTGATCGCATCCTGGATGAAGAAGACCGGCATGTTGTTGGCGACGAGGTCGAAGGTGCCCTCGTCGGTGTAGAACTTCGTCGCGAAGCCCCGGGTGTCGCGGACCGTGTCGGCCGAGCCGCGCGAGCCGAGCACGGTGGAGAACCGCACGAAGACCTCGGTCTCGCGGCCCTTGGCGAGGAAGCCCGCCCGCGTGATCGGTTCGGCGGTGCCGTAGCCGACGAAGACGCCGTGCGCCCCCGTCCCCCGGGCGTGCACGACGCGCTCGGGGATGCGCTCGTGGTCGAAGTGCGTGATCTTCTCGCGGAAGTGGTGGTCCTGCAGCAGGATCGGGCCGCGCGGCCCGGCCTTGAGCGAATGGTCCGTGTCGCGCAGCCGCGCCCCCTGCGAGGTGGTGAGGTAGGCGCCCTGCTGGCCGTTCGCGGTCGTCGGCGCGCCGGTCGGCGCACCGGTCGGGCTGCGGGTCTCGGGAGCGCCCTGCTCCCCCTTCGGTGGCAGCGGGCCGTGCGGCGTCGTCGGCTCCGCGACGGGGGGCGGGACGCTGCCGGGCGCGCCGGGGGCGTCGGGGGTCAGGACGTCGGCTACCTTCCCCGCAGCGGCCTCGACCACATCCTTGACCGCCTTGGCGGGCTTGCGAGCACTCATCTGGACGGGTACCTCCGGGAAGCGGCGATGAACGGGCATCCGGGTCGTACCCTGCTGGGTTCGAGCAAAACGGACCAGACGGGTGTCGGGTCGTCGGACGTCGCCGGTCAGCCGGGCCAGCGCCCGGCCAGCACCGCGGCCCCGTCGCCGTCGAGCTCGGGCAGGGCCACCCGTCGGCCGGTCAGCGTCAGCAGCAGCGCCTCACCGGTGCCCCGGACCACCGGCCCCTCGCCCGCCGCCCAGTCCAGGTCGGTGGCCTCGAACCGCAGCCCGGCGACCCGGCGGCGGTCGACGAAGCCGACGGCCCGGCCGCCGGTCAGGAAGTCCAGCGACGTACGCAGCCGCAGCGGGTCCAGGTCGGCGGGCAGGCCCAGCGGGCGGCGGATGTCCTGCCCGTGCACCTGCACGTCGGTGAGCTGGCCGAAGAACCCGACCACGGGCGGCCGGAACGGATGCTCGGCGTGGGTCCGCAGCGCCGCGGCCAGCTCGCCGGCCGGCCGGCGGGCCACCTGGCTGGCCAGGCGCGCGTTCGCCGCGTGCAGGTTGAAACCGGAGCGCAGCACGAGCGGCAGGACCCGCCACGGGCTGACCACCAGCGGCGAGACCAGGTGGCCGGCGACCTCCCGCACGGTCCAGGCCCCGCACAGGCTGGGCGTGTCCAGCTGGGCGGGGGTCAGCGAGTCGAGCAGGTCGGCGATGCGGCGGCGTTCGGCGGCGATCATCGCCAGCAGGTCGGAGGACACGGCGACATTCTGCCTCCTGCGCGCCGCCCCGGCACCGGCCGTGCGGCCCGCCGCCGGGCGGCGGCACCGCTGTCCAGGGTCGCCGTCGACCGGCCCACCCCTCAGCCGGACGCCGGCCGCCCCAGCACGGCGCCCAGCTCGGCGCGGCTGGAGATGCCGAGCTTGCGGTAGGCCCGGGCGAGGTTGGCCTCGACGGTCTTCGGGCTGATGAACAGCGTGTCGGCGATGACCCGGTTGGTGCGCCCCTGCGCGGCCAGCCGGGCCACCCGCTCCTCGGTGGCGGTGAGCGTGGTCGGTGCGGCCGTCCGCCGGCCGATCCGGTCCAGCTCGCCGCGCGTCGCGGCGGCGAACGCGGCGGCGCCGAGCGCGTCGAACTCGGCCTCGGCCGCCTCCAGGGCCGCGCGGGCCTCCCGGCGACGCCGGGCCCGCCGCAGCGCGCGACCCGCGACCAGCAGGCAGCGGGCGCGGTCCAGCGGCAGCACGTCCGCCGGTACGGCCGACCGCGCGGCACCGAGCGCGGCGAGCGCCGGCGACGTGTCGACGCCGGCGGCGCCGGCGACCAGCACCCGGCTGCGGGCCAGCCCGAGCGTGGTCCACGGCCGGGGCAGTCGCCCGTGCCGTTCGGCGAGACGGGCGAGGGCCCGGCCCGCCGTGTCGAGGTCACCGCAGCCGACGCACGCCTCGATCCAGTCCGGTTCGAAGCGCAGGGCGACCGGCTCGACGATCCCGGAGCCGGACAGCGCCCCCGCCAGCTCGCCGTACGCGGCGGCGGCCTCGCCGGCCCGGCCGGCGGACAACGCCACGAACCCGGCCAGTTGCAGGTGGATGCGCCGGCTCCAGTCGTCGTCGACCTCCCGGGCCCGGCGCAGGCCCTCCTCCGCGACCCCGGCGGCCTCGGCCAGCCGCCCCCGGTACGCGGCCAGCGTCCCCGCCAGCCAGGTCTCGCCGACCAGCGCGCTGCCGAGCTGCTCACCCAGCTGCCGGGCGGCGGCGATGTGCGCCTCGGCCGCGGCGAACCGGCCGGCCAGCAGCTCCGCCTCGCCGAGGTGGGTCAGCAGCTCGTGCTGCCACGGCTCGTCGCCCCGCGCCGCCGCCCGGGCGCGCATGTCGTGCAGCCGTTCGCGCGCCCGGTCGTGGTCGTCGACGGCCTTCCACCAGATCGCCGGGATCGTGCCGGCCAGCCACGACGGCTCGCCGGCCTCCAGTGCCAGCGCCCGGTCGAGCAGCCCGGTGCGGGCGGGCAGCCCCGCACGCACCTCGTGGAAGAACAGCAGCAGCAGCGACGCGGTCAGCAGGGGCCGGTCCTCGTCGGCGCCGAGCCGGGCGATGGCGGCCTCGGCGTGCCGCCGGGCGGCCCCGGGCCCGTCGTGGAACAGGGTGAGGTGGGCGTGGATCCGCCCCGCGAGGGGGCCGCCGTCGGCGGCGGCCAGCGCGCGCTCGCCCGTGGACACGGCGGTGGCGAGATCGTCGGCGAACCACGCGACCAACGCGCGCAGCAGCAGCGCCTCCGCCCGCGCCTGCCCGGTGAGCTGCCCGGTCACGGCGTCGGCCGCCGCGCCCGCCGCCGCGTGGTCGCCGCTGTCGATCCGGCAGCGCACCGCGGCCAGGCGACGCCGGTCCCGGTCGCCGGCCTGGGCGGCGGGCGTGAGCTGCGCGGCCCGCTCGAACAGGTCCGCGGCGACGGCGGGGGCACCCCGGGTGCGCTGACGTTCGGCGGCGGCGGCCAGCTCGGCGGCGACCGTCCCGTCGGGCTCGACGACGCACCGGGCGAGCTGGCGGGCGCGTTCGTCGGGATCCGGCACCGCGTCGGCCAGCGTCCGGTGCAGCCGCCGGCGCACCCCGGGCGGGATGCCGCCACGGACGGCGGCGGCGTAGCTCGGGTGGACGAAGCCGACCCGGTCCGGGGCGACACGGAGCAGGCCGGCCTCCTCCGCCGCGTCCCAGGCGTCCGCCGGCACCCCGGCCGCGGCGAGGTCCGGCAGGGTGGGCACGGTCAGCAGCGCGGCCAACCGCACCGCGTCCCGGGTGGGGGCGGGCAGCGCCCGCAGCGCGTCGGCGAGCAGCTGGCGCAGCGACGACGGCACCGGCAGGTCCTCGTCGGGCCCCGGTGGGCGGGGCAGGCGCAGCGCCGCCCGGGCCATCTCGATGGCCAGCAGCGGGTTGCCCCCGGCGTCTCGGACGATGCGGGCGAACAGCGGTCGGCTGAGCGCGCCGTCCAGCCGGGTCCGGACGATGTGGTGCAGGGAGCCGGCGTCCAGCGGGGGCAGGGCGACGCGGGTCACCGGCGCGCCGCCGGGCCGGTCGTCGTCGAGGCCGAGGGGCGCGGCGGCGGGCCCGGTGCCGTCCGTGCGCCGGGCGACCAGCACGGCGGGCCGGGGCGCGAGCCGGCGCAGCGCGAACCGCAACGCCCGCTCGCTCGGCGGGTCGAGCCAGGGCGCGTCGTCGACGGCGAGCAGCACCGGGGCCCCCGCGCCGAACGCGCCCTCGATCAGGGCGCGGGTCGCCGCGCCGACCGCCCGTTCGTCGATCACCTCGTCGCCGGGCGCGGCCAGCAGCACCATCTCGGCGGCGGCGCGCTGCGGCGGAGGCAGGGCCGGCACCGCAGCGGCCAGCGGCCGGAGCAGGTCGGCCAGCGCGGCGAACGGCAGCGCCGCCTCGGCCTCGGCCGGGGCGCAGGTCAGCGTCGACCACCCGGCCCGCTCGGCCCGGCCGACCAGGGCCCGCCAGAGGGCGGTCTTGCCGATGCCGCTGCGGCCTTCCACGAGCACCGGCGCTCCCGCGACCAGCGCCCGCCATGCCCGGTCGGCGGCCGCGTCGCGCCCCACCAGGGAGGTCTCCATGGCGGGATGATGGCACGGGTCCGCCACCGGGGGGCCAGGCGGCGGTCAGCGCGGCGGCGTCCGCAGACCGCGACGCCCGGCGCGACCTCCCCGGCGCGGGCGCGACCGTCCTCAGAGCCGGGTGGCGACGGTACGGGCGAGCGACTCCAACGGCCCGCGGTTGGCCTCGGGGTCGTTGAGCCGCACCAGCCGGACGGCCACCCACCTGCCGGAGGCGTTGACGAAGAACGAGTCGGCGGTCGCGTACGCCTCGTCGCCCACGCCGGGCAGCGCCCGCGTCTCGTGCCCGAGCGCCCGCTCGACGTCGAGGTAGTTCTTCGCGCCGTCGCCGACGAAGACCTCGACCTGCGCGGTCGGCCCGTCGGCGGGCGCGGTGTAGGTGCAGGTGTCCCCGACCGACTTGCCGTCGCCCAGCCCGAGGCCGGCCAGCTTCTCGGCCTCGGCCTTGCGGACCAGGGCGCAGGGGTCGGGCAGGGCCACCGCCTCGTCCCCCGGCTCCGGCGACTGCCCGTCGGTCGGGTCGGTCGGGTCGCCGGGTTCCGGAGCGGCCGGGTCGGCCGACCCGTCGGGCTGCGACGCCACCGGGGCGGGCCGGTCGGCGGCGTCGCCCGGGTCGGCGGAGAGCGGGCCGGCCAGCTGGCCGCAGGCCGCGGGGGCCAGCAGGGCGAGCAACAGGACGGGTGCCAGGCGGCGGAACCGCGTGGTGACCCGGGCCGGGTGGAGCGGGCGGGCCGGGGTGTGCGTACGACGGGGCATGCGCCTGACGCTAGGGCCGCGCGCCCGCGCGGTAATCGGGTGTTTCCCTACGCTGCGGCGGGACCGGGATTGTGTCGATCATCGTTCTGCGCTCTGCTGGGTGAAAGCGCGTGCCCCGTGGGCGGCGCGGCCCGTCCGACGGACGGGCGTCCGGGCACGGACCAGGGTCCGCTCCGGCATCCGGCGGGCACCGGATGCCGGCACCTCCGCGGGCCCCACGTACAGCCAGGGAGCAACATGCTGCACAGACAGCGCCGAAAGTCCCTTCTCGTCGTCACAGCGGCGGCGGCCACGCTCGCCGCCGCGGGGGTCGTGGCCACGGCGGGCGCCGCGCAGGCCGCCGCCGGCTGCCGCGTCAGCTACGCGGTCGGCTCGCAGTGGCCGGGCGGCTTCTCCACCACGGTCACCCTCACCAACGTCGGCGACCCCCTCACCTCGTGGCGGCTCACCTGGTCGTTCGGCGCCGGCCAGACGGTCACCCAGGCGTGGAACGCCACCGTGACGCAGAGCGGCAGCGCGGTGACCGCCACGAACGTGAGCTTCAACGGCAACCTCGCCACCAACGCGTCGACCGCGTTCGGCTTCAACGGCACGTGGAACAACAGCAGCAACCCGACGCCGACCAGTTTCGCGGTCAACGGCGTCACCTGCACCGGCGGGACCAGCCCCACCACGCCGGGCAACCCGACCACGCCGCCACCGACCACGCCGCCGCCCACCACGCCGCCGCCGACCGGATCCTGGCCGACACCGACCGGGCAGGTCGGCGTCGACGGCACGATCCCGGTGTCCGGGGTGTTCGACGGCGGCATGCGCCGGTACTGCTGCATCGGCGACGGCAGCCAGGAGGAGAGCCAGGACCCGATGTTCCAGCTCGCCGCGGGGGCCACCCTGCAGAACGTCATCATCGGCGGGCCCGCCGGTGACGGCGTGCACTGCGCCGGGTCCTGCACGCTGCGCAACGTGTGGTGGGAGGACGTGGGCGAGGACGCCGCCACGTTCCGCGGCAGCGGGTCGCCCGTCTTCCTGGTCGACGGCGGTGGCGCGCGCAGCGCCAGCGACAAGGTCTTCCAGCACAACGGGGCGGGCACGCTGACCGTCCAGAACTTCCAGGCGACCAACTTCGGGACGTTCTACCGCTCCTGCGGCAACTGCTCCACCCAGTACAAGCGCGCCGTCGTCATCCGCAACAGCACGCTGACCCGCCCCGGCAACACGGTGGCCGGGATCAACGTCAACTACGGCGACACCGCCCGGTTCTCGGGCATCACGATCGTCAACGACTCGAGCCGGTCGATGGTGATCTGCCGCAAGTACAACGGCAACAACACCGGCAGCGAGCCCACCCAGGTCGGCACCGGGGCCGACGGCACCAACTGCCTCTACTCCTCGTCCGACCTGACCTACCGGTAACCCCCGCGCCGGCGTCGCGGGCCCGCAGCGTCGCGGGTCCGCGACGCGGACGCCGGGCCGCGCGTGGGCTACCGGGCCGCCATGCGGCGGGTCAACTCGGCCGCCCGGTACGCGGCGACCTCGCGCGCCTTGGCCGCCACGAACCGCCGCAGCGGCACCGGGGCCTCGGCGGTCACCCCTTCCCGCACCCGGGTGCCGCCCGCCTCGGCGGCCAAGTCCACCACCGCGCGCAGCGACACCCAGCCGGGGCTGCGCACCTCGCTGACCAGTTGCTCGCCCGGCCGCGTCGCCACCATCCGTACCCGGATCGGGTTGTCCCACCGCACCGGGCCGACCAGCCGGAACCGCTCGACGGCGACGTAGCGGGCGACGGCCCGGCCCTGCGCGTCGTGGCCCGTGCGCACGTCGCGGACCGCCACGATCAGCGGCGACAGCCCGACGTAGCTGAACGGGTCGGACAGGTGGTGGTAGACCTCGTCCGGCGGCGCCGCGACGACGCAGGTCGTCTCGAACGCGACCGGTGGTCTGCGGGCCTCGGGCACGCCGACATCCTGCCACGCCGAAGCGGCGCGACCGTCGGGAAGGGACATTGCCGCAGACATCGACGCACATTATTATGTCAATGCCGTTCCGTGAGCGGATGGACGGGGAGGGCGGAGATGAGCGGGAGACCCTCCCTGGCCATCGGCATCGCCTCCTCGGCGTCGCACCGCCGCCGCCTCGCTGAGCTGTTCGGCGGGTCCGAGGCCGTCCTGATCGTCTCCAGCGTGGACCAGGCGCGGCGGTTCCTCGGCGTGGCCGGCGAGCCCGCCGCCCCGCCCGCCGAGTCGGCGGCCCACCGGGTCGTGGTCACCGCCGCGCCGGCCGCGACCGCGCTGAGCATCGACTCCGACCGGCGGGTGCTGCGCTGGCGCAACCGCGAGATCGGGCTGACCCCGCTGGAGCACGACCTGCTGCGCTGCCTGGTGGGCACGCCCGGGCACACCTGGACCCACCGGCGGCTGCACCGCGAGGTCTGGGGCACCGAGCGCCTGGGCCGCGGCTCCGACCTGCACTCGGTGGTGCGGCGGGTGCGGCGCAAGCTGGCCCGGCTGGGCGTGCCGGCGACCATCGACGCGGTCCGGGGGGTCGGCTTCCGGCTGGCGCTGCCCTGAGCCCCTCCCCCGTCCGCCGGCACGGGCCCTCGAACACGCCGGGCTCCGAGCCGCCGGCCCGCCGCAGGACGCCCGCGGCCCGCCCGGTCGGGTGACCGGGCGGGCCGGGGCTGTCCCGTCAGCCGTCGACGGTCAGCAGCGGATCGGCGCCAACGCGAAGTTCTCCACGGTGGGCGTGCTGGTGTTGATCTTCGTCTGGCGGGTCTGCGGCTTCCAGCCGTCCTTGGCGACGATCAACGTCAGCGGGTTGTTCCGCTTGTCCAGCCAGTAGGCGTACCGGCCCTGGTCGTCGGTGGCGAACGTCCACGACATCGCCCAGGAGTCGACCTGGACCACCGCACCGGAGATCGGCGCGCCGACGCCCTGGCAGCTCGTCCCGGTCACCGTGCCCAGCAGCTTGCCCCAGGTCTTCGGCGGCTGCGCGGTCATCGTGACCGACACCGGCGCGACGGTGTACGGGGTGTTCTCGGTGATCACCACCGACGCCGTGTACGTGCCCGGCTGGTCCACGGTGGCCGCGATCCCGACGGTGACCGTGACCTTCTCGCCCGGCGCCAGCGTGGCCGCCGTCTTGTCGATCGTCAGCCAGCTGACGTCTGCGGCGGCCTCGGCGCACTCGCCGAAGCCGGGCAGCGCCTCGCTGTCCGCCGTCGCCGTGAAGCCGCCCGAGGAGCCGCCGACCTTGTAGAAGCCGCACGCCGCGCCGCCCCGGTACCGGGCGGTGTTGGCGTTCGGCAGGGCCGACCACGAGTTGCCCGCCGGGTCGTAGGCGAAGCCGGCGTTGGTGATCGCCCCGCCCTGCGAGCCGCCGACGACCAGCAGCTTGCCGTTGGCCACGGCGAACGAGCTGGCCCAGTTGTCGGCCGGCGCGTCGGCGATCGCGGTCCAGGCGTTGGTGCCCGGGTCGAAGGCGTAGCCGGCCTTCTGCGCGACGGAGCCGTCGTTGCCGCCGGTGCAGTAGACGACGCCGCCGATGCCGCCGCAGGACAGGAACGCCACCGCCTTCGGGTAGTCGGGCAGCGTCTCCCAGGTGTCGCCGGCCGGGTCGTACCGGAGCACGTCGTTCGACATCGGCGTGCAGTTCGCCGTCGTGCAGCCGCCGACCGCGTACAGCTTGCCGTCGGCGACGGCCTGGCCGGCGGCGGACCGGGGCGCCGGGTTGTTCGCCTTCTTCGTCCACGCGTTGGCCGCCGGGTCGTACGACCAGGTGGCCGCGTCGGGGCCGGACGCGCCCCAACCGCCGGTCACGATGATCTTCCCGTCGACGACGCCGGCCGTGACGGCGTTACGCGCGCCGGGCAGGTCGGCGATCGCGGTCCAGGTCTGGGCGATGGGGTCGTAGACGTAGTTCTTCGCCGACGACGCCGTGCCGTTGCCGCCGGCGATCGAATACACCTTGCCGTCCAGGCTGACCACCCGGTTGTCCATGATGGTGGCCGGGAAGTCGGTGACGTCCGTCCACGGCGCGGCCTGCGGGCCGGCCGGGGCGGGGGCCGCCGAAGCCGCCTTGCCGGACGCCCGCGCGGCCAGCGACGTGGCGGCGGTGATCCGCTGCTCCGGGGCCCCCTCGGCGGCCAGGATCTGCCGCTGGGTCACCCGGGAGCCGTCGGCCCGCAGCAGCTCGAAGCCGCCGTCGCGCTCGCCGAAGCGGACGTCGACGGGGGCCCCGCCGGTGTTGGTCACCGTGAAGGTCTTGGCGACGGTGCCGGTGGGCATCCGCACGGTGCCGCTGACCTCCGCCGGCTGCACGGACAGCCGGCCCGCCGCGAGCTTGAAGGTCGCGGTGGTGGCCCAGTCGGCCTCGACCGTGACCTGCTTGCCCTGGCTGACGTAGCCGCCGGCCTTGGCGGTGAACCGGTGCGCGCCGGTCAGCGACGAGAACAGCCAGTAGAAGCCGTCGGGCAGCTCGGTGTCGTCGGGGGTGGCCACGGTGGTGGTCGTCTGCGCCGGCCGGTCGTCGCTGGTGACGGTCGCGCCGTTGACGTACCCGTTGTCGTTGGCGTCGCGGACGTGGCCGAGCACCAGGCCGCCGTCGGTCGGCGCGCAGGTGACCTCGCTGCCGATCAGCACGTTGTCGACCTGCCACCACCACTCCCAGGTGGCGTCGTAGTAGTGGAACCGCACCTGGACCCCGGACCTGCCCGCCGCCTGCGGGATCGCGATCTCGGTGACCTTGGGCCCGCGTACGTCGGCCGCCTGGCGCAGCACGTTGGTCCAGGTCTCGCCACCGTCGACGCTGAGGTCGACGTCGGCGCGCTCGGAGCTGACCCAGTTGAGGTCCTGGTTGAACCGGATCACCGGCGCGGCGACGTCGGTGAGGTCGACGACCGGGCTGACCAGCGAGGTGTCCTGCTTCCCGCCGCTGCCGTAGTCGTCGCTGTCGACGATCGCGAAGCCGCCGGTGCCGCCGGTGAGGTTGCCCCGGTTCCCCGTGTCGGTGAACCGCCACCCCTGGCCGGTGCCGGCGTTGTCCACGACCGACCAGCCGGCCGGGGCGCGGTCGCCGTCGAAGGTCTCGTACACGCCGTCGGAGCCGTACCCGTAGCCGGGCGCGGTGGTGCAGGCGGCCGGGTCCACGGTGACGGCGACGTTCTGGGTCTTGTTGCCGGAGCCGACCACGACCTCGCGGGTCACGGTCTGGTAGCCCGGGTACTGCGGCTCCACCTTCAGCGTGTACGTGGCCGAGGCGGGCAGGGTGAGGCTGTAGCGGCCGTTGCCGGGCGCGGTGTAGTCGGACACCGGCAGGCCCTCGACGCTGACCTTCGCGTACAACGGCCAGCCGTGGCCGGAGCCGTCGGTGACCGCGCCGCTGACGGTGACCGACGGCACCGCCGTCAGGGCGACGTCGAGCGTCGTGGTGGCGGCGGCGCGGACCGTGGCGGGCAGGGTCCGGGCGGCGTAGCCGAACGCGGTCACGGCGACCTGGTAGTCGCCGGCGGGCAGCAGGGACGAGTACCTGCCGTCGGCGCCGGTGGTGAGCTGCCGGGACGCCGGGCCGGTGAGGGCGACCGTGGCGCCGGGGACCGGGTCGCCGGTGGCCGCGTCGGTGACCGTGCCGGCGAGGGTGCCGGTCTCCCCGATCGGGGCGGCGTCGAGCAGCGCGAGGGCGTCGAGGCGGCCCTCGCCGAAGACGTTGTTGTCGTCGGCGGTGCCGCCGCACTGGGCGTCGGCGGTGTCGATCGCCGAGTCGTCCAGCAGGGCGCGGGTGGCCGCGACGTCGCCGACCAGCGCGGGCGCCGCCGACCACAGCAGCGCCACCGCGCCCGCGAGGTGCGGGGAGGCCATGGAGGTGCCGCTGAGGCTGCCGTAGCCGCCGCCGGGGATGCTGGAGCGGACGTTGACGCCGGGCGCGGCGATGTCGGGCTTGACGGCACCGCCCTGGCCGGCGCCCCGGGCGGAGAAGCTGGCGATGGCGTTGTTGACGTCGTACGCGCCGGTGGAGTAGTTGCTGGACCGGCTGCCCGGCGAGCCGCTGGTCTGGCAGGACGGGCCGCTGTTGCCGTTGGACCAGGCGCCGAAGATGCCCGACGCGGCCCAGGCCAGCGTCACGTCCTCCATGAACGGGTCGTTGGAGGGCAGCCGGGTGCCCCACGAGTTGTTGATGACGTGGGGCCGCTTGCTGGCGTCGGGGTTCTCGCCGTCGAGGTCGGTGGGTTCGAGCATCCACTGGCCGGAGGCGATCAGCGCGGCGTCGGTCGGGCAGCAGCCGTTGGCCGCGATCCACCGGACGCCGGGCGCGACGCCGATCTGGTTGGCGCCGTCGGCGCCGGCCATCGTGCCCATCGTGTGGGTGCCGTGGCCGTCGCCGTCGCAGGGGGCGGCGGCGCAGTCGCCGGCCGCGTCGAACCAGTTGTAGTTGTGGTCGAAGGTGCCGTCGCCGTTGTTGCCCCGGTACGCCCGCACCAGCGCCGGGTGGTCGAACTGCACGCCGGAGTCGATGCTCGCCACCGTGATGCCGGCGCCGGTGACGCCGTAGCGGGACCAGACGTCGTCGGCGTTGATGTTGGCGATGCCCCACTCCAGGGCGTTGGCCGTCTTCTCGTCGGTGCCCTTCGTGACCTCGGGCAGCTCGTAGGCGACGGGCGCGTAGACGCCGTCGACCTCGGCGTGCGCGGCGAGGCTCTGCACCATCGTCAGGGAGCCGCTGCTGACCTTGATGGCGTTGGTCGCCCAGAAGGTCTGGTACTTCGCGCCCGCGCCGTCGAGCTCGGCGCGGACCTTGGCCTGGCTGTCGGCGGCGGTGCGGCGCAGCGCGTCCGCCACGGCGGCGCCCCGCTTGGTCCAGTCGGTGATCGCGGCGGCCTTGCCCAGGTCCGCCCGGGCACCGAAGTGGATCCAGAAGTCGCTCTCGGTCTTGGTCTGGAGCTGCTTGACCAGCTCGGGCCGGATCTTGTCCGCGGGCGTGCCGCCCGGCGCGGCCTGCGCCCCGGAACCGGTCGCGACCAGGGCCGTCGCGGCGAGGACGAGCGCCGCACCGGCGCTCACCAGGCGCCCGGCCGGGCCCCTGGGGTGTGGACGTCTCAGCATCGGTGCTGCCTCCTGCAGAACGACCCGCGGTTGGTCGGGCCGTGACAGGGGTACAACGACCGTGCCTCCCCTCTGGACGCACCGGTACGCGCGGTTCCCCAGGCCCTCCAGGCGCCGTGCGGGTCACGCCGGCAGCCTGTGGGCAAACTATGATCGACAAAGATGAAGGATCAAGCACGCGACGTGAGCAACTCGTCGCTAGGAGCAGCCCGCCCGACGGTGGTGGCCGCCCGTCGCTGTCACCGCGCTGACAGACTCGGGCAGCAGCCGCCGATCGCGCCCGGGTGGGCTCGGTGAGCGGCGGCGACGGCAGCGTGCCGCCCGGTCCCCTCGACGAGGCGGGGCCGCCGATCCCGCTGGTGATCGCGGTGACGCCGTCGCCGGCCGAGCGGATCCGGCTCGCCGAACGCCTCGACGGCATCGCGCCCCTGCTGCTGGTGGCCGACCTCGACGAGTTGCGCCGGCTCATCGCGGTGCCCCAGGGGCCGCCCGCAGCGGGGCGGCCGACCCCCGAGGCGGGCCCGGACGACCTGCTGCGGATCGACCCGGCCCGGTCCACGGCCCGCTACGGCGAACGCGAGGTCTTCCTCACCCGGCTCGAACGCGACCTGCTGGCCCGCCTGACCAGCGAACCGGTCCGGGTCTGGAGCTACGCCGAGCTGCACCGGACGGTCTGGCACGACGAGGGGCGGCAGCACCCGGCCGGCGTGCAGTCCCTGGTGAAGCGGCTGCGCCGCAAGCTCGACCAGCTCGGCACCGGCGTCACCGTCGTGGCGGTGCGGGGGGTCGGGTTCCGGCTGACCGACCACCGGCGGCCCCGGGTCGACGGCGGGTGAGGCCCCGGCCGTGGCGTTGCAGGATGGGGGCATGGCAGGGCTTGTCGGGCGGGACGACCAGATCAGCCTGCTCGGGGATCTGCTCACCCACGCCATCGACGGGCGGGGCGGCGCGCTGGTGTTGCGCGGCGAGGCGGGGATCGGCAAGTCGGCCCTGCTGGAGCACGTGGTCCGCGCCGGGCGCGGGCGCGGGGTGCGCGTACTGGGCGTGACCGGCGTGCAGGCCGAGGGGCAGATCCCGTACGCGGGGCTCGACCACCTGCTCCGCCCGCTGCGTGCCGCCGCGCTGACGGCGGACTCGCCGTACCGGCGGGCCGTCGAGGTGCTGCATCTGCTCGGCGAACCGGAGCAGCCCACGCTGCTCGCGGTCGAGGACGCGCACTGGCTGGACGCCGCCACCTGGGAGACCCTGACGTTCCTCTGCCGGCGGGTCGGGTCGGACCCGGTCGCCGTGGTCATGGCGGTACGCGACGGCGAGGACGTCGACCGGCGGCTCACCAGGGCGGGGCTGCCCGAGCTGCGGCTGGAGCCCCTGCACCCGGCGGACGCCGGGACGCTGCTGGACCGGACCGCGCCCCGGTTGGCCCGGCGGCTGCGGGACCGGGTGCTGGACGAGGCCGCCGGAAACCCGCTGGGCATCGTGGAGCTCGGCACCTCGGTCGCCCGGCTCGGCGACGGCGCGCTGTCGCCGGCGGCGCTGCCGCTGAGCGCGCGGGTGGAGCGGACCTTCGGCGGGCTGGTCGCCGACCTGCCGCCGCAGACCCGGACCCTGCTGCTGATCGCGGCGCTGAACGACGGGACCGGCCTGGGCGAGATCCTGGCGGCCGCCGCGGTCCTGGCCGGCGTCGACGTGCCCACCGAGGCGATCCAGCCGGCGGTGACCGCCCGTCTGGTCGCCGTCGACGAGCGGTACGAGCTGCGGTTCCGGCACCCGTTGCTGCGCTCGGCGCTGCGTCAGCAGGCCGCGCCCGCGGACCGTCGCCGCGTGCACGCGGCGCTGGCCGAGGTGCTGTCCGCCAGCCCGCAGCGCCGGCTCTGGCACCGGGCGTCGGCCGCACCGGGCCCGGACGAGGCGCTGGCCCGGGAACTCACCGAGGTGGCGATCGCCGCCGCGCCGCGTCAGGCGCCGCTCGCGCTGGCCGCGCTCACCCGGGCCGTCCAGCTCAGCGGGGACCCTGCCGCGCGCGGCCACCGGCAGGTGTCGAGCTGCCTCGTGGCGCACGAGCAGGGCGACCCGCACACCGTGCGGCGGCTGCTCGGCGAGATCGACGAGCACGCGCTGCGGCGGGCCGACCACGCGCGGCTGACCTGGCTGCGCGAGACGTACCTGCCGGTGGCCTGGTCCGGGCCGGAACGGCTGCTGGCCTACGCCGACCTGATCGACGCGATGCGCCGCGACGGCGACCCCGAGCGCGCCCTCCAGGCGATGAACGACCTGGCGCTGCGCGTCTACTACTCCAACGTGCCGGCGCCCGTCCGCGACCGGTTCACCGAGGTCACGCTCGCGCTCGGGTCCGTCGACGACGACCCGCGCGTGACCGCGATCATGCTGCTGGTCGCACCGGTCGAGCACGGCGCCGCCGCGCTGCGGCGGCTGGAGCGGCTGGTGCACCGGATGGACCTGCCACCGGCCCTGCGCAGCGACCTGTCGATCGCCGCCTGGGCCGTCGGCGCGTTCGACCTGGCCGGGACGTTCGCGCTGTCCGCCGCGGCCGAGCTGCGCGCGCAGGGCCGGATCGGTGTCCTCTCCCAGGCGCTCAACGCGGCCGCGTCGGCGTACGCGGCGCTGGGCGACACCCGGGCCGCCGTGCCGCTGGCCGCCGAGTGCATCAGCCTGGCGGAGGAGACCGGGCTGCCGATGTGGGCGTTGGGCGGCAGCCTCACCATGGGCCTGGCCGAGGCGCTGCGGGGCGACGTCACCGCCGCCCGCCGCCGGGCCGAAGCCGCCGAGCAGGTGCTCTCCGCCGGCCGGCGGCTGCCGATGCTGGCCCTCGTGCAGCGCATCCGGGGCGTCGCCGCGCTCGCCGAGGGCCACCCGGACGACGCGTTCCGGCAGCTCATGCGGATCTTCGACCCGGCGGACAGCGCCTACTTCCCGGGCCACCGGTTGCTCGTGCTCGGGCACCTGGCCGAGGCGGCCCTGCTCGGCGGCTTCCAGGACGAGCTGCGCCCGGTGGTCCACGACCTGGAGCCGGTCGCCGTGCGGACCGGGTCGCCGTCGCTGCGGGTCGGCCTCGGCTACGCCCGCGCGGTGCTCGGCGGGGACTACCGGGCCGCGCTGGCCGAGGACCTGACCGGCTGGCCGTTCGACCGGGCCCGCCTCCAGCTCGCGCACGGCACGGCGCTGCGGCGGGCGCACCGGGTCACGGAGAGCCGGCCGCCGCTGCGGGCCGCCGTGGCCACCTTCGACGCGCTCGGCGTCACCCCCTGGGCCGACCGGGCCCGGTCGGAGCTGCGGGCCACGGGCGAGACCCGGCGGCGGCCGACGGACGCGCTGACCACCCTCACCCCGCAGGAGCAGCAGATCGCCCGACTGGCCGCGGAGGGGCTGAGCAACCGGGAGATCGGCGCGCACCTGTTCCTGTCCCCGCGGACGGTCAGCACCCACCTGTACCGGATCTACCCGAAGGTGCACGTCAAGTCGCGGGCGGAGCTGGCCCGCGTCATTACGTCATCCGACGTACGCTGAGCATCCACGTCGCTACCTATCGTCATGCCATGCCTGTTTCGCACAGTGTCGATCCGCGCCGCCCGGCGACGCACCTGCGGATCCTCGGCCCGCTACGGGTCCGGCGCGGCGACGCCGAGGTGGATGCCGGGCCGCCGCAGCAACGCTGCCTGCTGGCGCTCCTGCTCGCCCGCGCCGGTCACCCGGTCGGCACGCCCGAGCTGGTCGACCTGCTCTGGGGCCCGGGCGCGCCGCCGAGCGCGGTCAACACCATCCACAAGTACGTCGGTGGCCTCCGCCGCCTGCTCGAACCGGGCCTGCCGCCGCGCGCCCCGGGCGCGTACCTGACCCGGCACGGCCACGGGTACCGCTTCGCGGCCGGGCCGGAGGCACTCGACCTCGTGCTGTTCCGGCGCACCGTCGCCGAGGCGAAGGCGTACGCGCGGGGCGGCGAGCCCGCCGCGGCACTCGACCGGTACGCCGCGGCGCTGCGGCTCGGCCACGGTCCCGCCGGCGACGGTCTGGCCGGCACCCCGGCGGCCCGGGCCACGTTCGCGCGCCTCGACGGCGAGTTCACCGACGCCGCCCTCGACGCCGCCGGGTTCGCGGTCCGGCTGCGCCGCCCGTCGCTGGTGCTGGCGCCGCTGCGCCGCGCGGCCGAGCGGGACCCGCTCGACGAACGCGTCCAGGCGTGCCTGGTGACGACGCTCGCCGCCGCCGGCCGTCAGGCCGAGGCCCTGGCGGCGTACCGCTCGGTCCGCGAGCGGCTCGCCGACGAGCTGGGCATCGACCCGGGAGCGGACCTGCGGGAGGCGCACCGGCGGGTGCTGACCCAGGCCGGGCCGCCACCTCGGCGGACCAGCAGGGCCGTAGCCAGGCGGCGGCGCTGGCTACGGCCCTCCCGCCGGTCGGCGGAGCCGGTGGATCAGGCCGCCGAGTTCACGCTGAACGTGATGCCGGAGAACGAGCGCGCGGAGTCGAAGACCTTCGACAGCGGCGAGTAGTACGACCGCGTGGTGCAGTTGCCGACCTTGTTGGTGCCGCCGTGCAGGATGCCGTAGGCCATGTGGTCGACCTCGCTGAAGAGCGGGCCGCCGCTGTCCCCGTCCTGCGTGCAGATGTCCGTGATCATCCCGCCGTCCTTCGTGAGGACCGTGCCGCACCTGGTGTTGTTGGACGTCTGACCGGTGTGGCAGGCCACCCAGCCGACCCCGATCTGGGAGTAGCTGTACATTCCGTAGATCGGGAACTGCGCGCTCACCCGCGAGTTGAACACCGTGTTGCGTGGGTTCACCACCCAGTACGTGACGTACTCGAAGCCGTTCATCACCACGTACGGCATGATGATTCCGTCGTTGGGGTAGATCTCGCTGACATAGGTCGGATTGTTGTAGCGGCCGACCCACAGGCCCGCGTGCCGGGAGTAGTAGCCGTCCCCGGCTTTGCTGCAGTGCCCCGCCGTGACCGTGTACTGCCAGCCGTCCGAGCCGTGCACGTTGAAGCCGTTGGTGCAGGTCCGCTTCGGATTCTTGTTGAAGTCGAGGAAGTCCAGCGTCAGTCCGCCGCGCATCGGCGCCTCGCAGTTGCGGATCGCGCAGGCCTGTGGGACGGGGGTCGGCGAGTCGACCACCGTGACGCCCAGGTCGGCGGCCAGCGCGAGCCGGCCGGCCGAGCCGCGTACGGTGTCCGCCGCCCGGTGGTGCAGTTCGACCCGGTTGCGCTGCGGGTTGATCACCGGCTCCTGCTCGGGGGTGAGCCCCAGCCGGGCAACGGCGTCTCTCGCCCTGGCCTCAAGGTCCCGGAGGGAGTGCCGCACTTCGACGACGCGGATGTGCTGCCGGTCCGGGACCGCTTGCAGCGCGGGGGCCAGTTTCCCGGCGGCGGTGCTGGCGACGAAGAGCACGCCGCCGTTCTCCTGGTCGATCCAGGAACCCGCGAAGGTGTCGCCGTGGTCCCGGGCCAGCACGTCCTGCAACGCGCCCGCGGTCCGCTGCAACTCCAGCCGGCGCACCGCCTCCCGCACGCTGACGCCGTAGGTCCTGGTGAGATAGTCGACCGAGCCGGCGACGTCCGCCGGTTGCACCGGCGCCGACGGGGCCAGCCGGATGACGGGGGCGGCCGCCGCCGGCCCGGCAACCGTGAGAGATCCGGCGGCGACGATCAGGCTGACCGCCGCGGCCAGCCTCCAGTTCGTTCCTCTTCGCACCTGAGTCGCGTCCCTTCGCCACGTGACGCCCTTCGCGTCTGTGCCGTAGACGCTGCCAGCCGGCTGTGGAAGCGATCTGGACGGTGAGTGGAAGGCGGGCGCGGCCGGCTACGACCGCCCGGCGGCGCAGTTGTTGCTCTTGCGGGTGACCGTGTATTCGACGTCGTCGTGGGTGATCCCCGACGGCTCGCCGTCGAACCAGGTCTCGACCTTCTCCCAGCCCCGGCGCTGCTCGTAGTGCAGATGGGGTGCGCCGGAGTTGCCGGTGCTGCCGACCCGCCCGATCTGCTCGCCCTGGGCGACCCGCTGACCCTCGCGGACCAGCGGCGGTTCGAGCAGGTGCAGGTACTGCGTCTCCCACCGGCCGCCGTGGTCGATCTTCACCCAGTACCCGCCGCCCCGGCCGCGCGGGCCGTCCGGGTTGTCGGGGGTGCGGCCACCCAGCGACCCGTTGATCCCCGCCACGGTCACCGTGCCGGCGTACGAGGCGAGCACCGGCCGCCCCCACGCCTCGCCCCGCTTGGGGAACAGGTCGACGTCGTAGTCGTCGTGCCCGGGATAGGTGCCGAGCTGCCATGTCTCGCCGCAGGCGACGGGGAGCTGGAACAGCGGGCGCGGGCCCGGTGGCCGCAGGAACTGCCAGGCGACCCCGGCGACGGCGACGAGGGCGGCGACCGCCCCGAGCGCCAGGACGACGAGGGCGGCCCGGCGGCGCGGGCGGCGTGAAGTGGGGCGGCCGGTCGTCATCGTGCCGAGCATGGCAGACCCCGGCAACGCCCCGGGTGCCGGGTGGCCGGGCCGAGGGGGCGGCCCGGGGTGCCGGCGGGCGGCCCGCTCGGGGCGGCACCGCCACGACATCGATCCCCGTCTTGTCCGTGTTAACGGTAACAAGTATCCTGCCTCTCAGGAGCGAAGGGCACGCTCCGCCGCCGCCACCGAGATCGCCGATCCGGGGCGGCAGAGCCAGAGCAACAGCCGGGAGCTGAGCACGTCCGGCGTCCGCGTGGACGTCAGGGCCCGCTCCGACCCGTGATGTCGCAGCCCCTACCAGGGCCGACCGCGCCGCCGCACCCCCGGGCGGGTGCCGGTCGACCACCCACGCACTCACCCACCCCGGGCGGACACCTGTGCCAGGTGCGCTGCCCACGCCTCGGGAGGTATCTGTGAAGACCCTGACCGGCACGAGACTCAGGCGCGGTGTCGCCTTGGTCGCGACCCTGCTCTGCGTCGGGACGCTGTTCGCCGCCCCGGCCCACGCGGACAACCCGATCGTGCAGACGATCTATACGGCGGATCCTGCGCCGTTGGTGCACAACGGTCGGGTGTATCTGTACACCGGGCATGACGAGGACGGGTCGACGTACTTCACGATGAAGGACTGGCGGGTGTTCTCGTCGGCCGACATGGTGAACTGGACTGATCATGGTTCGCCGATGAGTCTGGCGACGTTCGCGTGGGCGGAGTCGGATGCGTGGGCGGGTCACGTGGCGGCGCGTAACGGGAAGTTCTACTGGTATGTGCCGGTGAAGCAGCGTGGTGGCGGGATGGTGATCGGTGTCGGGGTGGCCGACAGTCCGACCGGTCCGTTCCGCGACGCGATCGGTCGTCCGTTGCTGGGTAATGGTGAGATCGATCCGAACGTGATGATCGACGACGACGGGCAGGCGTACCTGTACTGGGGTAACCCGAACCTGTGGTACGTGAAGCTGAACCAGGACATGATCTCCTACTCGGGGAGCCCGACGAAGATCCCGTTGACCACGGCGGGGTTCGGCACCCGTACGGGTAACGCGTCCCGGCCGACTCTGTATGAGGAGGGGCCGTGGGTGTACAAGCGCAACGGTGTCTACTACAACGTGTTCGCGGCGGAGTGTTGTGGTGAGTTCATCGCGTATTCGACGGCGCCGGGTCCGACGGGGCCGTGGACGTACCGGGGGACGGTGATGCCGCGGCAGGGCAGCAGTTTCACCAACCACCCTGGTGTCATCGATTTCAATGGTGGGTCGTATTTCTTCTACCACAATGGTGCGTTGCCGGGTGGTGGTGGTTTCACCAGGTCGGTGGCGGTGGAGAAGTTCTCCTACAACAGTGACGGCACGATCCCGAGCATGAACATGACCACGACGGGGGCCCCGCAGGTGGGCACGCTGAACCCGTACGTGCGGCAGGAGGCCGAGACCATCGCCTGGTCCGTCGGCGTCGAGACGGAGCCGGCCAGCGAGGGCGGCATGAACGCCAGCTTCCTCAGCAACGGTGACTACATCAAGGTCAAGGGAGTGGCGTTCGGGGCGGGCGCGTCGTCGTTCAGCGCGCGGGTGGCCTCGGCCGGCAGTGGCGGCACGATCGAGGTGCGGCTGGGCGGCCCCACGGGCACCCGGGTCGGCGCGTGCACGGTGCCCGTCACCGGCGGCTGGCAGACCTGGCAGACGGTGTCCTGCCCGGTGACCGGCGCGACCGGCACCCAGGACCTCTACCTCCGCTTCACCGGCGGCAGCGGCAACCTGTTCAACCTCAACTGGTGGCAGTTCGGCACCGGCAGCAACCCGACGCCGACGCCCACCACCCCGGCCCCCACCACGCCCGCTCCCACCACCCCGCCGCCCACCACGCCGCCGGCCGGGCAGTCGTGCGGCGTCACGTACACCCAGGTCGGGTCCTGGTCCGGCGGCTACGAGGGCAGGCTCACCATCACCAACACCGGGGGCGCCGCCATCAGCGGCTGGCGGGTGACGTTCTCGCTGCCCAGCGGGCAGTCCCTGTCCCAGGGCTGGAACGCGACCTTCGGCCAGCAGGGCAGCCAGGTCACCGTGACCAACGCCGCCTACAACGGACAGTTGACCACCGGCGGCTCGACCACTGCCGGCTTCATCGCCTCCAGCACCGGCACCCCGCAGGCGCCCACCAGCCTCACCTGCACGTCCTCCTGACCCCCGGCCACACCTCCACCACCACCGACAGAGGAGTCAACAGATGACCCGACACAGATCCTGGTTCGCGCCCGTCGCGGGCGCCGCGCTACTCGCGCTGGCCCTGGTCGGCTCGACGCTCAGCGGCGGCCTCGGCGCCACGGCGTCGGCCGCCGAGATCGGCGCCGCCGCGGCGACCGCCGGGTGCGGCAAGGCCCCGACGCTGCGCAGCGGCACCCAGACGATCACCAGCAACGGCAAGAACCGCAGCTTCATCCTGCGCATCCCGGACAACTACAACAACAACAACCCGTACCGCCTGATCTTCGGGTTCCACTGGGTGGGCGGCACCGCCGTCGACGTGGACACCGGCCAGACCGTGCAGCGCGACGTCTGGTCCTACTACGGGCTCAAGCAGCTGGCGAACAACAGCGCCATCTTCGTCGCCCCGCAGGGCATCAACAACGGCTGGGGCAACGCCGGCGGCGAGGACGTCACCTTCGTCGACGACATCATCCGCCGGATCGAGGCCGACCTGTGCGTCGACACGGCGCAGCGCTTCTCGGTGGGCTTCAGCTACGGCGGCGCCATGACGTACGCCCTCGCGTGCGCCCGGCCGAACGTCTTCCGGGCGGTGGCGGTCTACTCCGCCGGGGCGATCAGCGGGTGCAGCGGCGGCACGTCGCCGATCGCGTACCTCGGGGTGCACGGCATCCGGGACGGGGTGTTCCCCATCTCCACCGGGCGGTCGCTGCGCGACCGGTTCGTCCGCAACAACGGCTGCACCGCCCAGAACCCGGCCGAGCCCACCCAGGGCAGCCTGCGGCACATCACCACGAACTACTCGGGGTGCCAGGCCGGCTACCCGGTCACCTGGATCGCGTTCGACGAGGGGCACATCGCCGCCCCGCAGGACGGCGCGACCGGTGACAGCGGCTCGCGCACCTGGCTGCCGGGCGAGACCTGGCGGTTCTTCACCCAGTTCGGCGGCACCACGCCGACCCCGAACCCGACCACGCCGACCCCCGGGCCGACCACCCCCGGGCCGACCACCCCGCCGCCGGGCAACGCGGCCTGCCGCGTCACCGCGACCGTCAACGCCTGGAGCAACGGCCTGACCGAGGACCTCACCGTCACCAACACCGGCAGCAGCACCATCAACGGCTGGTCCCTGGCCTTCACGCTGCCCGGCGGCCAGAGCATCACCGGCGGTTGGAACGCCACCTACTCCCCCACCTCCGGGCAGGTGACCGCCAGGAACGTCTCCTACAACGGCACCATCGCCCCCAACGCCTCGGTGAGCATCGGCTTCCAGGCCAACCACACCGGCAACACCGCCAAGCCCAGTTCCTTCACCCTCAACGGCGCGACCTGCACGATCGCCTGACCGTCGGCGACGGTGACCGGGGGTGGGCCGACCAGGCCCGCCCCCGGTCAGCGCGTACGGGACGGGGGCGCGGTGCTGTCGCGGACGACGAGTTCGGTGGCGAGCTCGATCCGCGGGCTCTCGATCTTCTCGCCCCGGGCGAGCCGCAGCACGGTACGCGCCGCCAGCATGCCCATCTCCACGAGCGGCTGCCGGACGGTGGTCAGCGGCGGGGAGCACCACCGCACCTCGGGCAGGTCGTCGAAGCCGACCACGCTGACGTCGTCGGGCACCCGCAGGCCGCGCTTGCGGACCGCCTCGTAGACGCCGAGCGCCATCTGGTCGCTGGAGGCGAAGATCGCGGTCGGCGGGTCGGGCAGGGCCAGCAGCTGGGTGCCGGCGGCGTAGCCCGACTCGTGGTAGAAGTTGCCCGGCCGGATGAGGGCGTCGTCGACGGCGACGCCGGCGGCGTCGAGCGCCGCCCGGTAGCCGTCCAGCCGGGCCCGGCTGCACATCAGCTGCGGCGGCCCGGCGATGAAGCCGACCCGACGGTGCCCCAGGCCGAGCAGGTACTGGTTGGCCTCCAGGCTGCCCGCCCAGTTGGTGGCGCCGATGGTGGGCGCCTCCTGCGGGGCCACGCCGGCCGGGTCGACGATGACCACCGGCAGGTTGAGCCGGCGCAGCTCGGCCTGCAACGGCGGCGCCACCATCGAGGTCACGAAGATGACCCCCTCCGTGGACCGGCCACGCATGTTGTCGAGCCACTGCTTGGCCGAGGAGGTGCGCTGGTGGATGGCCGAGACGACGGTGCCCGCGCCGCTGCTGTGCGCGACGTCCTCCACCCCCCGGATGATCTCCACGGCCCAGGGGCTGTCCAGGTCGTTGAAGACCAGGTCGATCAGGGCCGAGCTGGTACGCCTGCTCGGCAGCCGGCGACGGTAGCCGTGCCGGGTCAGCAGCTCCTCGACGCGTTCCCGGGTCTGGGGGGCGACGTCGGAGCGGCCGTTGATGACCCGGGAGACCGTGGGCACGGAAACGCCGGCCAGACGCGCGATCATCGCGATGGTGACGTTTCGGCTGCTGTCGGAACCCACGGTCCGCCCTTTCGTCTCACCTGGTGCCTACGGTCGCAGAAGGCTATCGCAGCGGTCGCCGGTCACCCCTTGACACTGCCCGAGAGACCGCTGATGAGCTGGCGTTCGGCCACGGCGTAGAAGCCGAGCGCCGGCACCATGGACAGCACCACGTAGGCGAGCACCCTTGCGGTGTCGTCGGAGTACTGCCCCTGGAACGCCTGGACCCCGACGGGCAGGGTCCACCAGCTCTGGTCGGTGAACACGACCAGCGGGAGCATGAAGTTGTTCCAGCTGGTCACGAGGGCCAGCACGGAGACGGTGGCCAGCGCGGGGCGGGCCATCGGCAGCAGGATCCGCCAGAAGAACCCGAACGGGCTGCACCCGTCGAGGATCGCCGCCTCCTCGACCTCGCCGGGGATGGTGCGGAAGAACTGCCGCAGGATGATGACGGTGATCGGCAGGCCGAACGCGGCCTGGGGCAGGATCACCCCGAGCGGGTTGTCCAGCAGGCCCAGGCCACGCAGCAGCACGAACAGCGGCAGGATGGCCACCGCGAACGGGAACATCAGCCCCACGCCGAAGAGGGTGAACAGCAGCTCCCGCCCCCGGAACGCGAAGCGCGCGAAGACGAACGCGGCCATCGCCGCCGCGGCGACCATGATGAACGTGCCGGTCACCGCGATGAGGACGCTGTTGCCCAACTGCCGCCAGAACACCTCGGAGGCGAGGATGTCGGTGTAGTTGCTCGGCGCCCACGGGTCGGGCAGGCCGAGGGGATTGGTGGACAGCTGCCCGTTGTCCTTGAACCCGCCGAGCACCCCGAACAGGACCGGCACGACGATGACCGCGCCGACGGCGATGCAGACGAGGTGCAACACGAGGCGGCGGGCCCGCAGGGCGGGGTTCGCCGTGCTGGTCATCGGTTGTCTCCCTGGTTGGTGATCGCGCCCTCGGTGTCGCGGCGCAGCACGACGCGCTGGTAGACGAGGGCGAACACGAAGCTCAGCAGGAACATGACGATGCTGATCGCGCTGGCGTAGCCGACCTCGAAGCGGCGGAAGCCGTACTGGAACATCGTCACGGCCATGGTCTCGGAGGCGTGGATGGGGCCGCCGCCGGTGAGTACCCAGACCATGTCGAACAGCTGGATGGTGCCGATGACCGACAGGAAGACGCTGATCCGGATCGTCGGCCCGAGCAGGGGCAGGGTGACGTGCCGGAAGGCCTGCCAGGGGCCGGCGCCGTCGGTGGTGGCCGCCTCGTTCAGCTCCTTGGGGATGCCCTGCCGGGCGGCCAGGAAGAGCATCATGTAGAGCCCGAAGTACTTCCAGGACACGATCATGAAGACGGCGTACAGCACGGTGTCCGGGTCGGCGAAGATCGTGCCGGCGTCGGAGCCCAGCCACCGCGCGATCGAGTCGCCCAGCCCCCGGTTCGGCGAGAACACCAGGTTGAACAGGACGGCGGTGGTGACCTCGGAGAGCACGTACGGGGCGAAGAAGATCAGCCGGTAGATGCTGCGGCCCCGCAGGGGCTGGTTGAGCAGCATGGCCAGGCCCAGCGCGGCGGGCAGCTGGACGGTCAGCGACAGCACGATCAGCACGAGGGCGTGCCACAGGTCGCCGCGGAACGTCGGGTCGCCGAAGGCGCGCGTGTAGTTGTCCAGCCCGACGAAGTTCTCCGGCAGGCCGAAGCCGTTCCACTTGTAGAGGCTGGCGTAGCTGGCCACCACGATGGGGGCGATGACCAGCAGCAGGAACAGCGCCAGGGCCGGGGTCAGGAAGGCGGCGAGGACGCGGCGGCGGCCCGGCCGGGGCCGGGCGCCGCGCCGTCGCGCGGTGCCCGGCCCCGGCGGGTCGGTCGCCGGGCCGCCGCGCCTGGTGTCCGGCACGGTCGATGGCCTGGTCATACGTGTTCCACTCGATTCTCTCAGCGGGCCACGGGGCGGGCCACGGCTACTGGCTCTTCGCGACCGCGGTGATGTCCTTGAGGATCTGCGCGGACGTCTTGTTGCCGGCGATCAGTTCGGCGACGCTGTCGTTGACCTGCTGGCCGACGGCGGGCGGGTACGCCTGGTCGAGGTAGAGCTGGAAGCCGGTCGCGCTGGCCAGGGCCTGCGCGACGGTCTTGTTGTTGGGGTCGGAGATCGCGTCGGTCGCCTCCTTGACCGTCGGCAGCACCGCGCCGGTCTTGGCGGACTTGCGCTGGCTGTCGACGCTGAGCAGGGCCTTGAGGAAGTCGAGGGTCGCCGCGGGGGCGTCCTTGCCGACGGCGAAGCCGTTGCCGCCGCCGAACACCTCCGTGGCGGAGCCCTTGCCGCCGTCGACGGCCGGGAACGGGAAGAAGCCGAGCTTGTCGCCGATGCCCTTCTTGCTGGTGGAGCTGGACGCCTGCACGGACGGGGCCCACTGCCCCATCAGCTCCAGGGCGGCGCCGCCGTTGCCCATGGTGGCGGCCTGGCCGTCCGGGGAGCCGTACTCGGCGCCGAGGAAGCCCTTCTGGAACGGCTGCAGGTCGACCAGTTCCTTGAGCCGGTCGCCGGCGGCCACGAAGTCGGGGGTGTCGAAGTTCTTGTCCTTGGCGGCCTGCTGGAGGGCGCCGAGCCCACCGATGCGCATGGACAGGTAGGCCCAGTAGAAGTGGGCGGGCCACTTCTCCTTGCCGGCCAGCGCGATCGGGACGATGCCGGCGGCCTTGAGCTTGCGGACCGTGTCGAGCAGCGCGGCCCAGGTGGTCGGCGGCTCGGTGATCTGGGCCTTGGCGAAGAGGTCCTTGTTGTACCAGAACCCGACCATGCCGATGTCGAACGGCACGCCGTAGATCTTGCCGTCGATGGTGTAGGGCTCCAGGGACAGGGGCAGCAGGCTCCCGATCCACGGCTGCACGTCGTCGGTGATGTCCTTGACCAGGCCGGCCTCCGCCTGCTGCCGGAGCACCCCGCCGCCCCACGACTGGAAGAGGTCGGGCGGGGACCCGGCCTGGGTGGCGGTGGTCAGCTTCGCCTTGAACGCCTCGTTCTCCAGCGGCTGAATCTCGATCTTGACGTTCGAGTGCGCGGTCTTGTACTCCTCGGCCGCCGCCGCCCACACCGGCAGCATCGGCTCGGTGTTCTGGATGTGCCACCAGTCGATGGTCTGCGGGGCGTTCGGGTCGCCGGATTCGTCGTCGCCGCTACAGCCGCTGAGCAGGTAGGCGCCGGCGCCGGCGCCGACGAGGCCGAGCAGCGTTCTGCGGGAGAGGTGCGCTGACATGGTCCATCCCTTCGGGGACTCACGAGGTGCTCGGATGCTGATCGAGCCGGCAGGACTCGACGTTATCTTCGGAAGTTCCAATGCTTCGCCGGTATTACCGATCGATGGCGGGCACGCTACGACGAAGCGTATGTCCGGGTCAAGGGGTCTGTCCTAAGGCGACGTCAACGGCTACCGTGGTCGGCACCTACCGATAATCCGGGCCGAGCGTCCGGAAGTTCCGAAAGCCGCACCAGAGGAGCCGACGTGTCGACCGAGACCGCTGACGTGGCGACCGCTGCCCGGTCGATCCGCAACCCCGTCCTTCCCGGGTTCCACCCGGACCCGTCGATCCTGCGGGTCGGCGACGACTACTACCTGGCCACCTCCACGTTCGAGTGGTACCCGGGCGTCCGCGTGCACCACTCCCGCGACCTCGTGCACTGGCGCCCGCTCGGCGGGATCGTCACCGAACGCCGCCTGCTCGACCTGCGCGGCTGCGGCGACTCCAACGGGGTGTGGGCACCGGACCTGACCTGGCACGACGGGCAGTTCTTCCTCGTCTACAGCGACGTGGCCAGCTTCGCCAGCGGCTACTGGGACCCGCAGAACTTCCTCATCACCGCGCCCGACATCGCCGGCCCCTGGTCGGATCCGGTGCAGCTGCACGGGCGCGGCTTCGACGCGTCGCTGTTCCACGACGACGACGGCAGCACCTGGATGCTGAGCATGCGCGCGGACTGGCGACCCGGGCGCGACCGCTTCGCCGGCATCGAGATCCAGCGCTACGACCGCGCCCGGCGCCGCCTCGTGGGCCGCCCCCAACTGCTGTTCACCGGCACGTCGGTCGGGCTCACCGAGGGCCCGCACATCTACCGTCACGACGGCTGGTACTGGCTGGTCACCGCCGAGGGGGGCACCAGCTGGGAACACCAGGTCACGGTGGCCCGCTCCCGCGAGCTGCTCGGGCCGTACGAGGTGGACCCGGCGGGACCGCTGCTGACCTCGGTGGGCCGGCCCGACCTGTCGCTGCAGAAGGCCGGGCACGGCAGCCTGGTGCACACCCAGCACGGCGACTGGTACCTGGCGCACCTCGTCGGCCGCCCCTACACCCCGCTGGGCAACTGCGTGCTGGGGCGGGAGACCGCCATCCAGCGGGTCGACTGGCCCGCCGGTGGCTGGCCGAGCGTCCCCGGCGGCGTGCCGGCGGACGAGGTCGCGGGGCCCGGCCTGCCCCTGCACCCGTGGCCCGACGAGCCCGTCACCGACCACTTCGACGCCGGCGAGCTGGGCGCGTCCTGGTCGACGCTGCGCCGGCCCGCCACCGACGACTGGGTCGACCTGCGCATCCGCCCCTCCCACCTGCGTGTCCACGGGGGACAGTCGCCGGTGGGCAAGCAGGCGCCCAGCCTGGTCGCGCGGCGCGTCGGCGCCACGCACTGCTCCCTGGAGACCGTCGTCGAGTTCGACCCGGTCGACCACTACCAGCTCGCCGGGGTGACCGCCTACTACAACACCCTCAACTGGCACCACCTCTACCTCACCCGGGCCGACGACGGCCGACGGGTGCTGGAGCTGCTCAGCTCCGACAGCGGGCGGCGCACCGCGTACCCCGAACTCACCGTCGACGCGCCCGGCACCGGCCCGGTGGGCCTGCGGGCCGAGTTCGACGGGCCCGTGGTGCGCTTCTGGTACGACCTCGGCGCCGGGTGGCGGCGGATCCCGGTGGAGCTGGACGCGACGATCCTGTCGGACGAGCACGCCGCGCTGATCATCGACGGCGAGCCGGCGGCGTGGGGCTTCACCGGGGCCCTGCTCGGGCTGTGGGTGCAGGACCTCGGCGGCGACGGCGCCCACGCGGACTTCGACCTGGCCACCTACCGGGAACACTGACGGTCCGATGCGACCTGTCCCCGCGCCCCGCCCCGGGGTGAGCGCCGACATCGTCGACACCACCCGGGGTGGGGGGCGGGTGCTCGGCCTCACCTTCGACGACGGGCCGAACCCCGCCGACACGCCGCGCCTGCTCGACGTGCTGCGCCGGCACGGCATCACGGCAGTGTTCTGCCTGTGGGGCGAGCACGTCGACGCCCACCCCGACGTGGTACGCCGGATCGTGGCCGACGGGCACACCCTGGGCAACCACAGCATGCGCCACGAGGACATGAGCTCCTGGTCCGCCGAGCGGATCGAGGCGGACCTGCGGGAGGCCGACGCGGCCATCCGCCGTGCCGTGCCGGGGGCGCGGATCCCGTACTTCCGCGCCCCCTACGGCGCCTGGGGCCGGACGCCCGCCGTGGCCGCCGCCATGGGCATGCGGCCGCTGGGCTGGCGGTTGGCCCTCGGCGACTGGGACCCGCCGGGCACCGACGAGCTGGTCCGCCGCCTGCGCGACGGGATCACCCCGGGGGCCGTGGTACTGCTGCACGACGGGGGCGGCGACCGCAGCCAGACCGTCGACACGGTCGAACGCGTCGTGCCCGTCCTGGCGGCGGAGGGCTGGCGGTTCGCCCTGCCGCGGCGGCCGGACTGGCCGTGACGCGGGCCCGACCCGTGGGCCCCGGAACCCGGCGACTCAGAACCCGGCGAGGACGATCTTGCCGATCGTCGCACCGCTCTCGACCGCGGCGTGCGCCCGCCGCAGGTTGGCCGCGTCGATGCCGTCGATCCGCGTGGTCATCGTGGTCCGCAGCACCCCCTGGTCCACCAGCTCGGCGACCCGCCGCAGGATGTGGTGCTGCGCGAGGCTGGCCGGATCGTACAGGGGCCGGGTGAACATCAGCTCCCAGTGCCAGGAGATGCTCTTGGCCTTGAGCGGCAGCAGGTCCAGGCCCGGCGGCTCGTCGATGGCGACCACGGCCCCGAACGGGCGCACGATCCGGGCGAAGGTCTCGACCATCCCGGCGGAGAACGGGCTGAAGACGTGGTCGACGCCGCCGGGCAGCGCCTCGACGAGGTCCTCGTGGTAGTCGACGACCCGGTGCGCGCCCTGGTCGAGGACGAACCGCCGGGACTCGGGGCGCGACGCCGTCCCGACGACCTCGACGTCGGTCAGGTGCCGGGCGAGCTGGACGAGGATGGAGCCCACCCCGCCGGCCGCGCCCAGGACCAGCAGGGTGCCGGTGCTGGTGGCGGTCAGCCGGAGCCGGTCGAACAGGGACTCCCACGCGGTGAGCGCCGTCAGCGGCAGGGCCGCGGCCTCGGCGAAGTCCAGCGACGCCGGCTTCGGCCCGACGATGCGCTCGTCGACCAGGTGCAGCTCGGAGTTCGTGCCGGGGCGGACCATCGAGCCCGCGTACCAGACCTCGTCGCCGGGGGCGAAGAGGGTGACGGCCGGGCCGACGCGCTCCACCACGCCGGCGGCGTCGTACCCGAGGATCTTCGGCTCGTCGCCCGGCGCGCTGCCGGCGCGGACCTTGACGTCGGCCGGGTTGACGGAGACGGCCTCGACCCGGACGAGAAGGTCGTGGTCCCCGAGGGTCGGGACGGGGAGGGTCAGGTCGAGCAGTGAGGACGGATCGGAGCTGGGCAGGTTCCTGCGGTACCCGACCGCACGCATCAGTTCAGCCATGCCCGGGACGCTATTTCGCCGGCCCTAGTTACCGTCAACGGTCATTGGTATCCGAAGGGAACTACGATGGCCGGGTGCTCACCACCGCATGCGGCCGGGCCCACGACGTTTACGACGCGTCCTGCCCGTGCCGCCACATCCTGGACCTGCTGGCCAACAAGTGGAGCGCGCTGGCGTTGGGGGCGCTGGAGGACGGGCCCCGGCGCTTCGGCGAACTCCGCGCCCGCCTCGACGGGATCAGCCCGAAGGTGCTCACCGCCACACTGCGCCGCCTGGAAGAACACGGCCTCGTCGACCGCACGGTGTATCCGGCGGTGCCGCTGCACGTGGAATACTCCCTGACCGCCCTCGGGTGGGACGCGTGCGAGCCGTTGGCCCGGCTGCGCCGCTGGGTGGTGGAGAACATCGAGCGTTTCCCGGCCGGGGCGGGCGCGCCGGCCGGTCAGTAGTCCCGGTCGGAGACGACGTGCATCGCGGCCTCCTCGGCGGAGGCCGCCGCGCCGTCGACGCCGATGTCGGTGGCGTACAGGTCGAGGCTGTCGGAGTCGTCGCCGCCGTAGGCCGAGACCAGCCGCCCGGCCCGCCCGTCGCCCACCTCGTCGTCGATCAGCTCGCCGTCGGTGTCGCTCGCGTCGCCGAGGCCGTCGCCGGCCCAGTCGTCGCCCTCCGGCAGCTCGCGCCGGAGCCGGCCGGCGAGGCTCTCCCCCTGCTCCTGTTCGCGGGCCGTGGTGCCCCAGTCGTCGACCGCCCACGGCCGCTCCGCGGGCGACCAGCCCTCGTCGAGGACGTCGGCCACCCCCCGGTCGTCCAGGCTGTCCTCCGGCTGCAGCACCCCGGACTCGTCCGGGCCGTCGTAGTCACTCATGGCTTCCTCCCACCGCCGTGCCTGCTCCCGCGGGGCGGGGCCGGGGCCCGGTGCACCGTGGGTCCCCTGGACGGTACAACCCCCCGGCGCACACCACGGGGCCGGTGCGGAGCTCGCCCCCTCCGCACCGGCCCCACCGGCTCGGCCGGCCGGCGCGTCCGCGCCCGCCTGTGGCCGGTGCCCTGCCGGTGGTGATCCCGGTGCCGGTCGTGGGTCCGACCGGCACCGGAGCGTCGACCCCGCCGACGTACGCCGTCAGCAGGTGGAGTTGGTCTGGGTGATCAGGCCCAGCCGCCAGGGCAGGCTGTTGTATTCGCCACCGGCGTTCGGGTCCAGCCCCTGGTAGAGGAAGCGCAGGTTGCAGGGGCTGATCGGCAGGGTCTGGTCGTTGCCGCTGCGGATCAGCTCACCGTGGCTGATGTCCCGCGACCAGGCCGTGCCGCTGAAGGTCACGTTGTTGTGGCGGGCGAACGGGTTGTTCTCCTCGGCGGCCAGGGCCTGCCACGGCCCGGCGATGCTGGTGGAGGTCCAGGAGCGGAACCAGCGCCGCCCGTCGCCGCCGATCGCCTCGATCAGCAGCAGGTACCGGTCGCCGACCCGGTAGACGTTGGACGCCTCGAACAGCCGGTTCTTGTTCGCGTCCTGCATCGCGATCACCGGCTGGCTCATCCCGTTGGGGAAGTTCGCCACGCTCGTCTGCGAGCGGTAGAGGTGGCCGTTGTCGTCGGAGGAGAACAGGTGACAGTTGGCGCTGTCGCAGATGACCCACATGTCGACCCAGTAGCCGTCGCCGATGTTGTCACGGATGATCTGCGGCATACCGCTGTAGAAGTGCTTCGGCGCGGTCCACCCGTTCGGGTTGCTGATGTCCGGGTTCGTCGAGTACGACGCGTTGCCGGTCTGGTAGACCAGGTACCACAGCCGCTGCGGCGCGAAGTAGAACACCTGCGGGGCCGCCCGGTAGCCGGTCCCGATGGGCGACTGGTCGAGGTAGTGGAACGTCGCCGAGCCCGCCTGCGACCAGTCGGTGAAGTTGAAGTAGACCAGGTTGTAGCCCGCCGTCTGCGCCGTGCTGGCGAACACGTGGTACTTGCCGTCGTGGTAGACCACGGACGGGTCCTTGATCCCCGCGATGCCCCGCCCGTCGTTCTTCGGGCCGACCAGCGCGCCGCTGGAGGACCACGTGAAGCTGGTCGGCAGCGTCTGCGTGGGCGGCGTCGTCGGCGGCGGGGTGGTGGGCGGGGGCGTGCTCGTCGGGGGCGGGGTGGTCGTGGGCGGGGGCGTGGTCGGGTTCGTGACGCCGCCCGTGCAGGCGGTGCCGTTGAGGGTGAAGCTCGTCGGGGCGGGGTTGCTGCCGGCCCAGGAACCGTTGAAGCCGAACGACACGCTGGCGTTGGTGCCGATGGTCGCGTTGTAGCCGACGTTGCGGGCCACCACCTGGGCGCCGCTCTGCGTCACCGTCGCGTTCCACGCCTGGGTCACCTGCTGCCCCGCCCCGTACGACCAGGTCAGCGACCAGCCGTTGACCGGGTCACCGAGGTTCGTCACCGTCACGTTCGCGCCGAAGCCGCCCGTCCACTGCGACGACACGGCGTAGCTGACCGAACAGCCGGCGGCCGCCGCCCGCGCGGGCAGCACGGCGGCGGTACCGGAGGCGGCGAGCCCGGCGGCGGCCAGGACCAGCCCGGCTCGGACCCTCGCAGACATTCGCACTGGCATTCCCAATCTGTGATGGTGTGGCAGACGAGGACACGAGTCGACGGTCGCGCCCGGGCACCCCGGGACAGGGGCGGGCGGCGCGCGGTGCACATCGGCTGGGGGGGTGCCCGGCGGCCCTTGCCGGGGCACAGGGGCGGACGGACCGCCAGTGGCTCCCGCGCGGACGGCGTCGGGTGGAGCGTGCCCTTCGCTCCCGTAGCGGAGGGTATCTTGTGACCGCTCACACTCACAAGGCATCGACGTGTGGCGATCCTGCCGGGAGGGCCGCCGGCGACACACGGGCGGCGCGCAGCGCCACTTTTCGATCCCGTCCCGCCATCCGGTCACACGGCAACTAAATAAGCCGCCCGGGGCTCGCGACCGCCGCCGGACAGCCAGCGAAAACTCGCTAAACCGGCGCTAACCATCGGAGTCACCACTCGTCGGACTGTCGGGACCCAAGGTGTGAGATACGGCCGAGTCCGGCCAACCACCACTCTTGCGATGATTGTTAAACCTATGAATACTTCGACGCCTCCGATCGGGTGGGCCTCACCAGCCGATCGGCTGCCCGGGGCAGCCCGAAAGGCTGCCCGTGCTCAGCTCCAGGAGGTACCACATGCGACTCTCCGGGTCCCCGCTGCGCCGCGCCACCGCCGCATCGGTAGCCGGCGCGCTGGTCGTCGGCGCGCTGACCGGCGCTCCCGCCCAGGCCGCACCCGCGACGCCCGCCTCCCCAGACCAGGTCACCGCGCTCGCCGCCGCACTCGGCGACCGCTCCGCCGGGGCGTACGCCCGCCCCGACGGCACCATGGTCGTCACCGTGACCGACGACGCCGCCGCCCGGAAGGTCCGCGCGGCCGGCGCGACCCCGAAGCTCGTCACCCGCGGCGCCGACGACCTCGCCCGCGCCACCGCCGCCCTCGACAGCTCCGCGCGGATCCCCGGCACCGCGTGGTGGACCGACCCGGCCACCAACCAGGTCGTCGTCTCCGTCGACAGCACCGTCACCGGCGCGCAGCTCCAGCGCGTCGAGGCCGTCGCCGGCCGCCTCGGCGGCAGCGTCCGCATCGAGCGGGAAGCCGGGACACTCAGCATCCGGGCCGCTGGCGGCGAGGCGATCTGGGCCGAGGGCGGCGGGCGCTGCTCGCTCGGCTTCAACGTCCGCAGCGGCGACACCTACTACTTCCTCACCGCCGGACACTGCACCGACATCGCCGCCAACTGGTACGCCGACTCCGGGCAGAGCAGCCTGCTCGGCTCCGGCGGCACGGGCAGCTTCCCCGGCGACGACTACGGCATCGTCGCGCACAGCGACGCGGCGGCCGCCGACGGCAGCGTCTCCCGCTACGACGGCACCACCCAGGACATCACCGCGGCCGCCGACGCCTTCGTCGGGCAGAGCGTGCAACGCTCCGGCAGCACCACCGGCCTGCACGACGGCACGGTCGAGGCGGTCGACGCCACGGTGAACTACGTCGAGGGCTCCGTCACCGGGCTGATCCGCACCACCGTCTGCGCCGAGCCGGGCGACAGCGGCGGCGCGCTGTTCAGCGGGAGCACCGCCCTGGGCCTCACCTCGGGCGGCAACGGCAACTGCTCCTCCGGCGGCACCACCTACTTCCAGCCGGTGACCGAGGCGCTGAGCGTCTACGGGGTCGAGATCGTCTGAGCGACGGGCGGGGCGGGACGCCGGCTGCGCGGCGGCCCGCCCCGCCCGTCCCCGCACCTTTCGTCGCCGTCACACGACCGGTGCCGGCCCGCGTGATTCCCCGGGCAACGGGCGCGCCGGCATCGACGGGGGCCCGGCAGCCGGGGCGGCTTTCCGGCATTGCCGCCCCGCGATGCGCGACATGCCCGACCACCGTGTCGAGGACCTGGGGATACGACGCGACAAGTCGAATCGCCCACCGCGAGAGCACGGGTCTCCCGCGTCGACCGCGCGGGAGGGCACCATGCCGAGAACAGCGTCGGCGGCCCCTGCCACGGGCGCAATCCGCAGGCCGCGGGACAGCAGTTCCCGTACCATCCGGACGGCCCGCCATGGGATGCGGATCGCCTTGCGCCGCAACAGGATCCGGCACCGGCGGGGCGACGACGGCCACCCGGCCGACAGCCGGCTCGAATTCACCGGCGTGCGCCCTTTCCGTTGAATGAGGCGGATTTCGGCGTATTGAGCGGAACGAACAATCCGCCCTCCGGGCGACCTCTATCAGTGAAGGCACCGAATCAACCTGGCCCGAACGGCGGAAATTGTCCACCGCTGATCCGGGTGTAACCTTGTTGCAATATGAGTGTGGTCAAGTCGATCACATGACGATACCCGTTCCGGGAAAAGCGATTCGGAGTGCGGGCCGGGCACTCCTTTGGACGTCCGGGCTGATTGCACTGGCCCTTCCTCTGACAGCGGCACCTGTCGACGCTCAGGGCCCGGCCGCCACCACCATCGTGATGCCCGAGTGCGCGTGGGCGTCGAAATACGGGGTTACGGGGCTGAATGCCTACTGGCCCGACAGCGCCGCCACCTACTGGTCGACCGTCTACCCCGTGACGGAGGACCTGGAGATCACCATCTCCGGGGTCTACCCGGACGCCCGCTACGCGTCCTTCACCGTCTACGACGACAAGCCCACCTGGTTCAGTCGTAACGGCGCCAGCTCCAGCCTGCCCGACTACCTCATCGCCCCGGACCCGGGCAGCGCCAACCCGTGGCAGGGCGTGCGGAGGCCGGGCGGCCGGTTCACCCTCACGCTCAGCCCGGACGTGGCCCCCGGGCAGCCCAACCGGTTGCCGCTGTCCCGGGAGGACGCCCTCCCCGGGGCGAAGGCCTCCGTGATCTACCGGGTCTACCTGCCCACCGGCGGCGACTCGACGGTGGTGCTGCCGACGGTGACCCTGACCCAGGGAGGCGTGTCGAAGACGCTGCCCACCTGCCCGCCCGCCCCGCCGCCGACCCCGACCCCGACCCCGACCCCGCCACCGCCCTCTCCGCCGACCAGCCCGTCGCCCACGCCCCCGGCCACCACGCCCCCGGCCACCACGCCGCCCGCCACCACGCCCGCCGCGCCGGCCGCCGTCCCGGCGGAGGACGTGGCGGCGACCTCCGACTCGACCGACCGGGCGGTCGGCGACGACCCCGAGGGCCCCGGCGAGGCGGATCGCCCCAGCCCTCCCCCGATCACCGGCGACAAGCTCTTCACCCGCACCTCCGAGGTGGAGAACCTCGCGCCGAACCCGGACAACGCCTACCTCGGCGCCTGGCTCCTCCCACCGGGGCCGGACCACGTCGTGGTGATCCGGGGCCGGGCAGCGCAGGCGGTCTCCGGGAGCCGTCCGGTCTCCTGGCCCCGCCGGCGCGCCGAGGTCCGCTACTGGTCGATGTGCACCAACCTCGGCGGCCAGTACAAGCCCGTCGTGATCAACCGGTTCGCCGACGGGTCGACGAGCTACGGCTGCCGCTACAACGACGAGACCCGGCTCGACCGGCACGGGAACTACGCCTTCGTCCTCGGCACGGAGGGGCAGCGGGCGGCCATCGAGGACGTCAGGAACACCACCTTCGTGCCCTTCTCCGTCTCGTACCCGACGGTCCCGCACATGGTCCTGCTCCGGCACCTGCTTCCGGTGGCGGACTTCCCGTACGCCGTGCAGAACGTGCCGATGAACAGCTCGGCGGAGACCGCCGCGGCGATCATGGGGGAGTACTACCCGCTGGTGACCGTCTGCTCGTTGGCCACGCTCACCACCGAGGGGCCCCACGGCTGCTCCGCCTGAGCGGCGCGGCGCACCCTCCGCGAGCGGGGCGATGATCGGGCTACGGCCCGACCGCCCGCCGCCCGGCCCGCTGGTCCCGCGGGCCGGGCGGACGGCCGGAACCTGCCACGGCAGGTCGACACGTCGCCGGTTCAGGCGTTCACCCCTCGGCCACATTCGGCGCGCGAGGCGGTGACAGTGCGACGCCCGACAGCCGCATGCGCCTGAGGCGAGCCGGGTCGAGCGTGCCCGCCGTGACGACCTGCCTGCCGGTCAGCGCACCGACCGCGCCACGGGCACGGCCGCCGCGCCGACGGCGTACGGGTTCAGCACGTCGGTCGGCTCGTCGGAGAAGTCGACCTCCGTGCCCACCCCGAGCTGCGCGGCCCACTCGACGAAGAGGTCCAGGGCGACGTGGTCCTCGAGTGCGATGCCGGTCGAGTCGAAGATCGTCTGGCCGTGCCGGGCGTCCGCCACGATGCCCGGGTCGGCGCAGATCTCGCTGAGCGAGGGGCCGAGGCGTCGCGGATCGAGGACCTGGCTCTCGCCCTCCCGTGTCGCCTGCTCCGGGTGGTCGGGACAGACGAGTGCCCGGTCCACCAACGTCCGGGGCAGCTCGACCTTGCCGACGATGTCGGAGCCGACCGCATTGACGTGCAGGTGCTCCCGCAGTGCGGCATCCGGGAAGACGGGCCCCGCGCCGATGCCCACCGACGTCGCCGTCACCAGGATGTCGGCGGACCTCGCCACCTCGTCGGGGCTGGCCGCCGTCACCGCCAGCCCGGTGAAGCCGGCCCTGCGGCCGAAGGACGCCAGGTGGGCGGGGTCGACATCCCAGGCCAGCACCGTGTCGATCGGGAAGACGAGGCTCAGGGCGTGCAGTTGGGTGACCGCCTGGGCGCCACAGCCGATCAGCCCGACCGTCCGGCTGTCGGGGTGGGCCAGCGCCCGGCTGGCCAGCGCCGACGCGGCACCGGTGCGCAGGGCGGTGAGCGCCGCGCCGTCGGCCACCACCGTCGTACGCCCGGTCCGGTCGTCGAAGCGCGCCACGCAGGCGGTGATCGTCGGCAGGCCGTGGTCGTCGCCGTTCGACGGGGTGTACGAGACGACCTTGATGGTGGTGCTGTCGTTCCGCTCCCGGTGCGGCATCCACTCGATCACCCCCGGGGCGGGTCCCTCCCGCTCGAACGCTCCCCGGGCGGGCGACAACTCGGCCACACCCTTGTGCACCTCGACGAATTTGTCGCCGAGGCGCGAGATCAGCTCCGTCAGCAATGCGTCGACGCCGACCTCGTCCATTATTCGACCAATGTGCCGCTGGGTCAGAATGAGCATCTCGCTGGAACCCTTGTCTGTAGAGCCATGGCTTCGCCGTCGGGAACGCGTTCTGTGCGGAGACGCCAAAAGGCCGGATCGGGCCGGAACGCCACAACCCAACAGGTCAATCGAAGCCAATCACCAACCATCGGCACGCGACAACACCGAATAGTAGTTGACCCCACACCGGACGGCAACGGCCGACGCTCCCGTCACGGCCAGGGCACCCCGTTTCACCTCGATTCACATCGTTTTCTCATCCAAGATTCACCTCATTCTCACTGCAAATCAAAAGCACACCGGCGCGAATCACCACACATCGACGCAGGCCACTTCAGCTCTCACCGGGCGGCGCCGGGGTGCCCCGCCGGCAACCCCCGCCGACAGCCCTCGCGGCGGCGGCACGGAGCCACCGGAAGGCCGCCGCCGGACAGGAAGGGACGAGACGCCACCCGGATCGACGAGCGCCGTTGCCATAACACTTAACTTTCTTTATAGTGCGATGACGTAGATCACCTTCCCAGTCCCCGGAGGCACCCGTGCGACCTCGCGGCAGAACACTCCTGGCCGCCGGCCTCGCCGCGGCCCTCGCGCTGGCCCCGCTCGCCCTGACCGGCACCGCCGGTGCGGCGGCGGCGCCGACCGCGAGCTTCACCAAGGTGAACGACTGGGGCTCCGGGTGGGAGGGCAGCTACCGGATCACTAACTCCGGCAGCACCACCATCAGCTCCTGGCGGCTGGAGTTCGACCTGCCCGCCGGCACCACCGTCGGCTCGTACTGGGACGCGCTGCTGACCAGCAGCGGCCAGCACCACACCTTCACCAACCGGTCCTGGAACGGCACGGTCGCCCCGGGCGCCTCGGTGACCTTCGGCTTCGTCGCCAGCGGCACCGGCGCCCCGACCGGCTGCACCCTCAACGGCCAGCCCTGCACCGGCGGCACCACCCCGACCACCGCCCCGCCGCCGACCACCACGCCACCGGCCACCGTCCCGCCCACCACCGCGCCGCCCACGACGACGCCACCGCCGACCGGCCTCTCGCCGGTCGCCGCCAACGGCCAGCTCCGCGTCTGCGGCCGCCAGCTCTGCAACCGCGACGGCCGGGCGATCCAGTTGCGCGGCATGAGCACGCACGGCATCCAGTGGTACGCGAACTGCGCCACCCCGGCCTCACTGGACGTGCTCGCCCGCGAGTGGAACGCCGACGTGCTGCGCATCTCGATGTACGTCCAGGAGGACGGGTACGAGACCGACCCACGCCGCTTCACCGACCTGGTGCACACCTACATCGAGCTGGCCACCGCCCGGGGCATGTACGCCATCGTCGACTGGCACATGCTCAGCCCCGGCGACCCGAACGTCAACCTGACCCGGGCACGCACCTTCTTCGCCGAGATCGCCGACCGGCACAAGGACAAGGTCAACGTGCTCTACGAGATCGCCAACGAGCCCAACGGCGTGCCGTGGAGCGCCATCAAGAGCTACGCCGAGCAGGTCGTCCCGGTCATCCGCAGCCGCGACCCGGAGGCCGTGGTGCTGGTCGGCACCCCCGACTGGTCGTCCCTCGGCGTCTCCGGCAGCGGCGGCGGGGTGGACACGATCGTGGCAAACCCGGTCGCCGGCGGCAACCTCATGTACGTCTTCCACTTCTACGCCGCCTCGCACGGCGACGCGTACTACGACACCTTCGCCCGCGCCGCCGACCGGTTGCCGCTGTTCGTCACCGAGTTCGGCACCCAGGACTACTCCGGCGACGGCCCGAACGACTTCGCCATGGCCCAGCGCTACCTCGACCTGATGGCCAGCAAGAAGATCAGCTGGACGAACTGGAACTTCTCCGACGACTTCCGCTCCGGCGCGGTCTTCACCACCGGCACCTGCGGCAGCGGCCAGTTCGGCGGCACGGCCCGCCTCAAGCCGGCCGGCACCTGGATCCGCGACCGCATCCGCACCCCCGACACCTTCTGACACCCCACCCACCCCACCCAGCCCCGGTGATCAAGGGGCTGGGGTGGGGCGGGGCGGAGGCAATCGGGGTGGTTACTGCTAGTGATGCTTCTTACTTTGGATGGGGCGGTGGGGGTGGTGGGGGGTGCGTGTCTGGTGGGGCTGACGGGGGTGGCGGTTTGCGTCTCCTGCGGGACTTCTGGGCGGTTGTGAACAGGAAAAACTGACCGATCGGACAGGGGGTGGTCGCAGATTTCGGTCGCCGGTCGGCTGTTCGTGGGAGCGCCTTCGGGGCGGTGGGCTCGGCACTCTTGAGTCGTTCCCGTTCACCGTGCGTAAGGGCCCCGACCATGTCGCAGCTCCTGCCCGCCGCCGACCGGCCCCTCCCGCCGGCCGTCGCCCCGGTCACCCCGCCCATCCCGGCCGCCCCGTCGTCGCCGACCGTCGACCCGGCCGTCGCCGTCGCCGCTCCCGTCGCCCCCGGGGCCCGTACCGCCGTGGTCGGCCTCGGCTACGTCGGCCTGCCGACCAGCCTGGCCCTGGTCGGCAGCGGCGCGCGGGTGATCGGCGTCGACATCGACCCGGCCCGGCTCGACGACATCCGCGCCGACCGCGCCGACCTGCTCGACGTCGACCGCGAGCGGCTCCGCGACACGTTGCGGGCGACCGACCCGGCCCTGCGGCTCACCACGTCGATCGCCGAGATCGCCGACGCCGACACGGTGCTGATCTGCGTGCCCACGCCGGTGGACCGCCACCTCGACCCGGACCTCACGGCGCTGCGGGCCGCCTGCGCCGCGGTGGTCGCCCACGCCCGCGCCGGCCAGACCATCGTGCTCACCTCGACCAGCTACGTCGGCACCACCCGCGACCTGCTGGTCGAGCCGCTGGCCGCCCGGGGCCTGCGGGTCGGCCAGGAGGTGTGGGTGGCGTTCGCCCCGGAACGGGTCGACCCCGGCAACGACGGGCACCGCCAGGAGCTGACCCCCCGGGTCGTCGGCGGGGTCACCCCGGACTGCACCGCGCGGGCCGCCGCGGCGCTGTCCCGGATCGCCCCCCGGGTGCACCGGCTCGGCTCGCCCGAGGCCGCCGAGATGACCAAGCTGCTGGAGAACACGTTCCGGGCCGTCAACATCGCCCTGGCCAACGAGTTCGCCGACGTCTGCCGGGACCTGCACCTGGACGTCACCGAGGTGATCGACGGGGCGGCCACCAAGCCGTACGGGTTCATGGCCTTCCAGCCCGGCCCGGGGGTGGGCGGGCACTGCATCCCCTGCGACCCGCACTACCTGCTGTGGCAGCTGCGCGGGCAGCGCCGCGAGGCGCCGCTGATCGAGACCGCGATGCGCGGCATCTCCGCCCGCCCCCGCCGCGTCGTCGAGCGGGTCCGGGACCTGCTCGCCGGGTCCGGTCGTACGCTGCTCGGGGCCCGCGTCCTGCTGGTCGGGGTGACCTACAAGCCCGGCGTCGCGGACGTCCGCGAGTCGCCGGCGCTGGAGATCATCGGCGAGCTGGTCCGGGCCGGCGCGGACGTCGGCTTCGTCGACGACCTCGTCGCGTCGGTGCGCACCCCCGACGGCGCGACCCTGCACCGGCTGACCGACCACACCGAGCGGGAGTGGGACCTGGTGGTCGTGCACACCGCCCAGTCCGACCTGGACGACGCGTGGCTGCGCGGCCAGCCGATGGTGCTCGACGCCACCTACCGGATGACCGGGCTGCCGCGCCGCGAGGTCGTCTGACATGCCGGTGCCCCACGAGGTCCGGGGCGCGTCGGTCGAGGCGCCGGTGCTCCACCCGGTGCGGCGCGGCGTGCGTCGGCTGCTCGCCGCGCTCTGCCTGCTCCCGCTGATCGCCCTGCTGGCCCGGCAGCTGCCCCAGTTGCCGTACGCGCCGCTGGCGGCGTACTACGGCTTCGCCGTGCTCACCGCCACCGTCGCCGTGTTCTACCTGGCCTACGCCCGCTACGAGGACCCCAGCGAGGCCCCGCCGCGCCCCCGGCACGCGGCCACGTTCCCGTCGCTGCCCCCGGCCCCCCGGGTCAGCCTGCTGGTGGCCGTCAAGGACGAGGTCGACGGGATCGAGGCGTGCGTACGGTCGATGACCGGCAGCGACCACCGGCCGTTGCAGGTGATCGTGGTCGACGACGGCTCCACCGACGGCACCGCCGAGGTGCTGGACCGGCTCGCCGCCGAACTCCCCGTCACCGTGCTGCACCTGCCCCGCAACGTCGGCAAGAAGCGGGCCCTGGTGCACGGCGCCCGGCACGCCACCGGCGACGTGCTCGCCTTCACCGACTCCGACTGCGTCCTCGCCCCGGACGCGCTGCGCCGCTGCGTCGAGGCCCTGCTGCGCCAGCCCGACCTGGGCGCGGTCAGCGGGCACGCCCGCGCGCTCAACCCCGACGAGTCGCTGCTCACCCGGGTGCAGGACGTCTGGTACGAGGGCCAGTTCCGGGTGGCCAAGGCCGCCGAGGCGTCGTTCGGGGCGGTGACCTGCGTCTCCGGCCCGCTGGCGGTGTTCCGGCGGGAGGCCGTGATCAACTACCTGCCGGCCTGGGCGGCGGACCGGTTCCTCGGCGGCGAGTTCCGCTTCGCCACCGACCGGCAGCTCACCGGCTACGTCCTCGGGCAGCGCTGGATCGGCGTACGCCTCAAGCGGCGCTTCGCCGACTCGCCGTTCGTCCGCGACGAGGACCACCCGCCCCGGGCCTGGCGGGTCGGGTACGTCCGCTCCGCGCGGGTGTGGACGACGGTGCCGGCGCGACCGCGCCCGTTCCTGCGCCAGCAGACCCGCTGGAAGAAGAGCTACGTGCGCAACCTCTTCTTCACCGGCACGTTCATGTGGCGGCGCGGGCCCGGCCCGGCGGCGCTCTACTACGGGCACGCGCTGTGGGTCGCGGTCGCCCCGGTGATGGCCTTCGCCCACCTGGTGTGGGCCCCGCTGCGCGGCTGGTGGGCGGTGCCGCTGCTCTACCTGTGCGGGGTGCTGCTCAAGGGCACCTTCTGGGGGCTGGCCTACCGGCTGGACAACCCGGGCGACCCGCGCTGGGCGTACCGGCCGCTGATGAGCGTGCTCTCCGCCACGGTGCTGTCCTGGCTGCTGCCCTACTCGGTGGGCACGATCCGGCGCGGCGTCTGGTCGCGGAGCGCGGTGTGAACGCGGGCCGGCGGCTGCTCGCCAGGCTGGCCCGGGTGGCGCTCACCCTCGCCGGGGCCGTGGCGCTGGTGGCGCTCTACGTCGTGGTGTTCACCCGTGGGGAGGTGCTGCGGTGACGCGCTGGTGGCCGCGCCCGCTGGGGGCGCTGCTCTCGCTGGTCACCCTGCTGGTGGTGGCGACGCCGTTCGGGGTCTCCTGGTATCTGGCCGACCTGCGGCGGCACGTCGGCGCGCAGCGGGACACCGCCGTGACCCGGATCGACCCGGCCGACCTGCGCCGGTTCACGGAGCTGGCCGGTCGGCTGCCGCAGCGGGCCGCGCCGGTGGTGGTGGCCTACCACGACATCCGGCCGCACGGCGACGACCCGGCCGCGACCGAGCCGGGCGGCCGGGAGCACTACGTGGTCAGCCCGGAGGAGTTCGACGCGCAGCTCACCGCCCTGCAGGCGGCCGGCTACCGGTCGATCTCCTCGGCGCAGTACGTCGACTACCTGCGCGGCGGCGCGGTGCCGGAGCGCTCGGTCTACCTGACGTTCGACGACGGCACCCGGGGCCTGTGGGCGTACGCCGACCGGATCCTCGCCCGGCACGACATGGTGGCCGCCTCCTACCTGATCACCGGGCAGGTGGGCGAGCACCGGCCGTACTACCTGAGCTGGGCGGAGATCGCCCGGATGGCGCGCTCGGGCCGGTGGGACTTCCAGGCGCACACCCACGACCTGCACACCCGGGTGCAGACCGGGCCGGGCACGCAGGGCTCGCCGCTGACCCACCGGCGGTGGGATCCGGCCGCGGAGGCGCAGGAGAGCCTGGCCGCCTACCGGCAGCGGCTCACCGCCGACCTCGACGCGATGTTCGCCGCGTTCACCGCCCACGACCTGCCCCGGCCGCAGCTGTTCGCGTACCCGTTCTCCGAGGTCGGCGACGCCGTGACCGACCCGGCGGCGGCCGAGTTCAGCCGCGAGCTGGTCGCCGGGCGGTTCGCCGGCGCGCTGACCAACAAGTCGCGGGGGCCCGAGCCGAGCAGCCGCCGGTCCGCGGCCGGCGGCCAGGTCGAGCGGGCCGAGGTGTACGCCACGACGAGCGCCGCCGAGCTGGTCAGCGCGGTGGTCGAGCGGACGGCCGTGCCCCCGCTGGTGAGCGCCCCGTTCACGAACCCCTGGGACTGGCGCGACCAGCAGGGCGAGCCGATGACGGACCTGTCGTCGCTGACCGCCGGCCGGTTCACCGCCGCCAGCCCGCGCCGCGCCTACGGCACGCTGCTCGCCTACGCCAGCGCGGACTGGACCGACTACACGGTCGACGCGGCGCTGCGCGGCCTGCGGGCCGACGGCGGCACCGTCACCCTGACGGTCCGGGTGGACAGCGACGACCCGGTCTCGGTGCGCGTCGGGCACGGCCGGGTGGCGCTGCTGCGCGGCGACCGGGTGGTCGCCGAGGCGGCCCTGGACCCGGCCGCCACCCACCGGGTGGCGGTGACGGTGCGCGACGGCGAGACCGTCGCCCGGGTCGACGGCGGCCCCGCCCTGCGGGTGGCGACGCCGGCCGGGCCGCGGTCCACCGGCGGGCTCGCCGTGGCGATCGACGACGACGCGGGTGTCGCCCATCCGTCGGTCGCCGCCCTCGACGTGCGGGCCGCGGACTGACGGCTGGCATCGTCCGTCGAGGTTGGCCGACGTCTCGGGCAGCTATTACTGCACGGGCGCGTTCCGGTCGGTCGTCATGACCCGGCGCAGAACGTCCGCCACCTCCTGGGGGTGCCGGTTGGTGAAGAAGTGCCCCCCGGGGAAGACGTGCACCCGCAGGCCCGAAGTCGTGTGCTGCTCCCAGGCCTGCACGTCGGGGGCATTGGTGAGGGGGTCGGCGGCCCCCATGAGGGCGATGACGGGACAACCGACGACCGAATCTGGTTCGGGACGGTAGCGGCTGTGCGCCAGGAGGTCGCTGCGGATGACCGGCAGGAACAGCTGGCGCAGCACCGGATGCTCCAGCAGGTCGGCGTCGACGCCTCCCAGCGATCTGACGAGTGCGGTCAGCGGCTCGTCGGGGGTCGCCGAACAGGCGTCGACGAGCAGGCCGGACAGCGTGAGGCGAGACGGAGCCGGATGCCCGGAGGCGACGAGGACGATCTGCCGCTGGTCGGGCACGCGCCGGACGACCTCGTAGGCCACCGCCGCGCCCAGGCTGTGCCCGAAGAAGATCATCGGACCGTCCCCACGTGCCCCGGCGACCGCGCCGGCCACCTGGTCGGCGAGGACGTGCACGTCGGTGAAGAGAGGCTCCCGCACCCGTTCCGCCCGCCCCGGGTACTCGACGCACGCCGTCCGGGCCGTGCCGGCCAGCTGCGCCGCGAGGTCCCGGTAGGAGCCGGCGGAGCCGCCCGAATGGGGGAAGAAGAGGACCGTCCAGGGCGTGCCGGGCGACACGGACGCGGGAAACCTCCGTATCCATGGTGTGGCTTCGCGCATGACCACCACTTCCTGCAGGGACGAGGACGTCAGACGGAATGGAGCAGGGTGAGCGTCTGCGTGAGCTCGTCGCGCAGCGCCTGCCCGGCCGCCTCGGCGTCTCCCGCCACGATGGCGCGCACCAGCACGGCGTGCCCCTCGTCGCCGTGGTTCGGGTCGTCGGAGCGCAGGCTGAGCAGCTCCACCAGGTCGAGCAGCCGTTGTTGCAGCACCGGCAGGAACTCGGTGAACAGGCCGGTGAGCACCGGATTGTGCGCCGCGGCGACCACTTTCTCGTGCAGGGCGATGTCGGCCGCGACGAACTCGGCGTTCCCGGCGTTCGCGGCATCGCGGCGGCTGGTCAGGGCCCCGTGCAGGGCAGCGATGTCGTCGTCGGTCCGGCGCTGCGCGGCCAGCTGCGCGGCGGCGACCTCGACGAGCATCCGGACCTCGTAGACGTCGGTGATGACCGCCTGGCGGAGCTGGGTGGACCAGTCATCCCTTGGCCTGGTCGCGATGACGAAGACACCGGATCCCTGCCGCGCCTGCACCAGCCCCGCGCCGGCGAGGGCCCGCAGGGCCTCACGGACGGTCGAACGCCCCACGCCGAGGGACTTGGCCAGGGCGGTCTCGCCGGGGAGCTTCGTTCCCACGGACCATTCACCGCCGGTGATCTGCTCGCGCAGGTGGTCGGTGGCCTGCTCGACCAGAGGGGACGGCCGCAAGGCACCTAGTGACATGTGAGATTCACCCTTCCACACCTATCCGGTTGTCTGAGGAGCTGAGTTGTGGTTACAGTACTCCCCATGCTGCCGCACGGGCTTCTCCTCGGCTGCCGCTGCGGGGCCTGACACGACCGGCACCCCGCAGCGGGGTCCCGGGCTGCGCCGGTCACCGAATGGCCGACCGAAAGAAGTTCCGCACCATGATTTCCCACTCTCAGGGGATGGTCTTCCCCACCCTGCACACTCCTACCGGCGCTGTCCCTGCGGATGCGCCGCGCTGGAATCCCCAGCGCCCGAGCGCGATGCCACATCACCGCTACCAGTCCGCGCACGAGCGGGTCGCCCTGCCACTCGCGGACAGGACCTGGCCCTCGCGGCGGATCGAGCGGGCCCCCCTGTGGGTGCCCGTCGACCTGCGCGACGGCAACCAGGCGCTGGCCGAGCCGATGGACACCGAGCGCAAGCGGCGGATGTTCGACCTCCTGGTCACCATGGGCTTCAAGGAGATCGAGGTAGGTTATCCCTCCGCCAGTCAGACCGACTTCGACTTCGTCCGCCACCTGGCCGACAGCGACGCCGTCCCCGAGGACGTCACCATCTCCGTGTTCACCGCGGCCCGCAAGGACCTGATCGACCGGACCATCGCCTCCGTCGACGGGCTCCCCCGCACTCTCGTGCACCTCTACACCGCGACCGCGCCCACGTGGCGGAACGTGGTTCTCGGCCGGTCCCGTGCCGAGGTCCACGAGTTGATCCGGGACGCCGCCACCTATGTGCTGCGCCGCGTCGAGGAGCGCCCGGACGCCGACATGCGATTCGAGTTCTCCCCGGAGGTCTTCAACCTCACGGAGCCGGACTTCGTCCTGGAGGTCTGCAACAGTCTGACCGAGCTGTGGGAGGCGAGTCCCGACCGGCCGGTGGTCCACAACCTGCCGGCGACGGTCGAGATCGCCACCCCCAACGTGTACGCGGACCAGATCGAGTACATGGACCGCCATCTGGCGCGCCGCGAGTCGGTGATCCTGTCGGTCCACCCGCACAACGACCGCGGCACCGGCGTCGCCTGCGCCGAACTCGCCGTCCTGGCGGGGGCGCAGCGGGTGGAGGGCTGCCTGTTCGGCAACGGTGAGCGCACCGGCAACGTCGACCTGGTGACCCTGGCGCTGAACCTGTACGCGCAGGGCGTGAACCCGATGATCGACTTCTCCGACATCGACGCGGTGCGCGAGGTGGTGGAGCACTGCAACCGGCTGCCGGTCCACCCCCGCCACCCCTACGGGGGCGACCTCGTGCACACGGCCTTCTCCGGCACCCACCAGGACGCCATCGCCAAGGGCATGACCCACCACGCCAAGCAGGCTGCCGAAATGGGCGTCCCCGCCGAACAGGCCCCGTGGGCGGTGCCATATCTGCCCATCGACCCGGGCGACATCGGCCGCACGTACGAGGAGGTCATCCGGATCAACTCCCAGTCCGGCAAGGGAGGCATCGCGCATCTCCTGCGCACCCACCACAGCCTGGACCTGCCCCAGGCCATGCGCCCGGACTTCTCCCACATCGTGCAGCAGGTCACCGACGCCACCGGTCAGGAGCTCACCCACAAGGAACTGTTCGAGCTCTTCCGCGCCACCTACCTCGCTCCGGCCCTGGACGGCCCGGTCACCCTGGTTTCCTGGAGCACCGCGGAAACCGTGCCCGGCGAGCACCAGTTCACCTGCACGCTGCAGATCGACGGGCAGGAGCGCTCCTGCCGGGGCACCGGCAACGGGCCGCTGTCCGCCCTCGCCGAAGCCCTCCGCGCCGTCGGCATCACGATCGACATCCTCGGCTACGCCGAGCACTCCATCTCCACGGGGCCGGGCAGCCCCGCCGTCGCCTACGCCGAGTGCCGCGTGGACGACGTCACCTGCTGGGGCGCCGGCTGGGACACCTCCGTCCTGACCGCATCGGTGCACGCGGTCATGGCCGCCGTCAACCGCTCCGGGCGGGCCTCCTCGTGAACGCGCCACCGGTGCTGCGCGTGACGGACGCGGCCGTCGTCCGCGACGGCAATCCGATCCTGTACGAGGCGTCGCTGACGGTGCGGGCCGGCGAGCACTGGGCGCTGCTCGGCCCCAACGGGGCGGGCAAGAGCACGCTGCTCAGCCTTCTCGGGGCCGTCGCGCACCCCACCCGTGGCACCGTCGAGGTGCTGGGCCACCGGCTGGGGCGGGTCGACATGCGCGAGTTGCGTTCCTACGTCGGCCACGTCAATCCGCGGCACGATCTGCGTTCGCCCCTCACGGTGCAGGACGTCGTGCTGACCGGGCTGACCAACACCGTCGAACGCATCCCCCGCTGGGAGCCGACACCCGAGCAGGTCGCGATGGCCGACCGGCTGATCGGCCTGCTCGGCCTCAGCGAGCGCCACGGGGCACGGTGGCCGACCCTGTCGCAGGGGGAACGGGGCCGTGCGCTCATCGCCCGCGCGCTGATGCCCAGCCCGCGCCTTCTGCTTCTCGACGAGCCCGCGACCGGTCTCGACGTCGCGGGCCGGGAACAGCTCATCGAGCGGCTCGACACGCTGCAACACACCTACCCGGAACTCGCGTCCGTCCTGGTCACCCACCATTTGGAGGAGCTTCCTCCGGGCACGACCCACGTGCTGTTGCTGCGTGAGGGGCGCTGCCTGGCGTCGGGTCCCGCCGACGAGGTCCTCACCAGCGACCAGGTCAGCAAGTGCTTCGACCATCCCATCCGGCTCACTCGCGCGGAAGGGCGTTGGAGCGTGCGGGCGTACCGCCCGGCCGGACCACGAGTCGGCTGAGGCGGTGGTCGCGGGGGGGGGGCGC
>NZ_JAHWGR010000089.1:0-1277 GCF_020873825.1 Micromonospora sp. DH13 | reverse complement strand
CCCCCCACCTCCCCACCTACCCCTTCCAACACCACCACTACTGGCTACACCCGACACCCGACACCTCGTCGGCCTCCGGCCAGAGCAGCACGGGCCATCCCCTGGTCGCCTCCGTCATCGAGCTGGCCGACGAGCGGGGACACGTCCTCACCGGTCAGGTCTCCACCACCACGCACCCGTGGCTGGCCGACCACGCGGTCTTCGGCACCGTCCTGCTGCCCGGCGCCGCGATGCTGGACATGGTGTTCCGCGCCGGCATCGAGGTCGGCTGCGAGCACGTCGAGGAACTGACGCTGCACGCGCCTCTTCTGATCGAGGAGGAGGCCGCCGTCCAGTTGCAGGTCGTGGTCGACGATCCGGACGACAGCGGCCGGCGCACCTTCGCGGTGTACTCCCGGCCCACCGGCGCCGACGCCACGACCCCCTGGACGCGGCACGCGGACGGTGCGCTCGCCTCGGCCGCTCCCGCGCCCGCTGCCATGAACCAGCCCGCCGCCTGGCCTCCCGCCGGCGCGACCCCGATCGACCTCACCGGCTCCTACGAGCAACTCGGCGCCAGGGGATACGACTACGGCCCGGCCTTCCGTGGGCTCCGGGCGGCGTGGCGATCGGGCGACGAGGTGTTCGCCGAGGTGAGTCTGCCCGAGTCGGAGCAGCCCAGCGCCCACCGGTTCTGCCTGCATCCCGCGCTGCTCGACGCCGCGCTGCACCCCGTCGCCCTGGGTCTCGTCGGTGAGCACGCCGCCGGCGCGCTGCCCTTCACCTGGAGCGGAGTGTCCCTGCACGCCGTCGAGGCGAGCAGCGTACGGGTCCGGCTGGCCCCCGCCGGGCCGAACGGCGTGACCGTGGCCATGACCGACGCCTCGGGCGCACCCGTCGCCACCGTCGACGCGCTGACTCTGCGCGCGGTCGACGTCACGCGCCTGCGGGGTGGCGTCTCACCGCTGCGGGTGGACTGGCCGGTCCTGGCGATGCCGAGCGCTCAGCCGGCGCAGCCCTGGCGTAAGGGCGTCGTGGTGGGGGCGGACCCGTTGGGTCTGTGCGAACGCTTCGAGGGTCTCACCGCCGCAGATGCGATTCCCGACGACGCATCGGTCGACATCATTTTCCTCCACTGTGGGTCCGACGGGGAGGACGGCGACTCGCTGGCGGCGGCTCATGCGGTGGCGGAACGCACCCTGCACCAACTCCAACAATGGCTCACCAACCCCCACCTCACCCACACCCACCTCGTCATCCTCACCCAACACGCCATCCCCACCACCCCCCACCAACCC
>NZ_JAHWGR010000088.1:0-1306 GCF_020873825.1 Micromonospora sp. DH13 | reverse complement strand
GTGCGGTCCCCTGACCATCCGGGCCCGGCCCGGGACCGGGCGAGGAGCCCAGGCCGGCGGGCCCGCGCTCGGGGCTAGGGTGGTCCGGTGCCGAACACCGACGCGGCGATCGACGCCGCCCTCGCCCGGCTACGCTCCCTCGGGGAGCAGCTTCCCTACCCCGGGGACTGGCTCCCGGCCGCCCGCGCCGACTCGACCGGCCTCGTCCTCGCCGAGGACGAAGGGCTGTCCCACCTCGTCCTCGACCCGGCCACGGGTGCGGTGTCCCTCGTCGACGCCGACGGCGCAGAGCCGGTGAACTCCACGCTGGACGCGCTCGTCGCCTGCGCGGAGGCGTACCTGGCGGCCCGCGCCGAGGCCGACGCGCTGCCCGACGACGCCGACGACGACCTCGAGGCGGTCGGCGAGCGGCTCACCGACCGGTTCCGGCAGCTCGACCCGGCGTCGGTCGGCCACGAGAACCGCTTCTGGTCGGTGGCCGCCGAGGAACTCGGCTACGGGATGACCTGACGGGTCGACCTCCCCCGGCGGCAACCCGGTCTGCCGGGTCGGCGATCTGACGGGTCGGCGCTTCCTGGTCGCTACGCGACGGGCGCGTCGACCATCGCCTCGTACCGGTCACCGGCGTCGCTGACCGGGCGGTAGTCCTCGTCGGCCGCCAGTCGGTGCAGCGCCTCCAGCAGCCCGTCGGCCTCCGGCAGGTCGAGCGCCTGCCGCAGCCGCGCCCGTTCCGCGTCCAGCTCCGGCCAGTCCTCGCGGATCTCCTCGTCGGCGCGGGCCAGCCACTCCCGCAGCCGCGCGCCGCCATCGTCGCCGTACGGGACCGACGTCGCGTCGTGGACGCTGGAGAGCCCGACGACGAGGGAGAGCGCGGCGCGCAGGTCGGTCGCGATCAACCCGCCCTCGCCCTCCGAGCCGACGTACAGCACGGGCCGGGCGACGCCGTCGCCGTTGTCGTCGCCGTTGTCGTCGCCCACCAGCATGAAGGCCCCGCCCGAGGCGTCCCCGGCGATCATCTCCAGGGGCTCGCCGTTGGGCAGGTGCACCGTCTCGGGCGGCCCGTCGGCGACCCGGTCCAGGTCGAAGTCGAACCGGCGCAGCAGGTCGACGATCCACGCCTCACCGGCGATCCGCCCCAGCAGCAGACTCTCGGCCCCTGCGGCCCGCTCGCCCCCTGCGCCCTCCTCGGCCCCTGCGGCCCGCTCGTCACCCACCCCGCGACGCTACCCCACCCCCCAGGCCCCTCCCCCGCTCGCCCCGCTCGCCCCGCGATCTTGCACTTGTGGCCCCCTGTTCGCCCGTTATC
>NZ_JAHWGR010000087.1:0-1323 GCF_020873825.1 Micromonospora sp. DH13 | reverse complement strand
CTGACTGTGAGGCTAGCCGTGTCGGCTCGGAAGGTGATGGGCTGATGCCTGGTGGCAGTAGATGTGACTCTAACCCTGACTGGCTTTGTGCCTTTGGCGGGACTTGTCCGTCCGCTGCTGCCGGCGCCGGCCCGGCGGGAGACGTTTGGCCTGATCAGGAGCTTGACCGCCAGTTAGTGGCTGGCGTGTCTCATCACAGTCCTGCCATCTCCGCACCGGACCGGACCCTTGCGTCCCCACGGTGAGGAGAGAACGCATGTCCATGCTGGCAGATCTGGTCGAGGTCGTCATCGGCGTCGACACGCACAAAGACACCCACACCGCCGCGGTGCTCGACACCCGCACCGGCGGGGTCCTGGCCAGGGCCACGGTAAGCACCGACCCCGACGGCTACGCCGAGTTGGTGGCCCTGGCCGGACAGCACTCAGGGCTGCGGGCCTGGGCCCTCGAAGGCTCCGGCGGCTACGGCGCCGGACTGGCCCGGCATCTGGCCGACGTCGGTGAACTGGTCGTCGAGCTGGACCGACCACAGCGCCCGGCCCGTCGTGCCGGAGCGAAGTCCGACCCGATCGACGCCGAACGCGCCGCCCGCGACGCCCTCGCCCGCACCCGGCTGGCGCAGCCCAAAACCGGCGCGCAACGGGCGGCACTACAGATGCGCCTGACCGCCCGCCGCGCCGCCGTGGAAGCCAGCGCCACCACCCAGCGGCAACTACACGCCATGGTGATCACCGCCCCCGAGGTGGTGCGAGCCCGCTTCCGCGGCCAGAGCACCCGAATCATGCTCACCACCGCCACCCGACTACGCCCCACCAGCAACGCCGACGTCGACGTGTCCACCAGCCTGACCGTGCTACGCGACCTCGCCCGCCGCGTGCGCTTCCTCGAAGCCGAAGCCACCGCCCACGAAAAGGCGATCCGCGCGATCGTGCGCTCCTGGCGACCGGACCTGCTGCAACTGACCGGCGTCGGACCGATCGTCGCCGCCACCGTGCTCACCGCCTGGTCCCACCCCGGACGCTGCCGCAACGACGCCGCGTTCGCCATGCTCGCCGGCGTGGCCCCGATCCCCGCCTCCTCCGGCAAGACCGTCCGCTACCGCCTCAACCGCTCCGGCGACCGCCAACTCAACCGAGCCCTGCACACCGTCGTCCTGACCCGCCTGCAACGCGACGAGACCACCCGCGCCTACGCCGAGCGCCGCCGAGCCCAAGGCAAAACCGACCGAGAGATCAAACGCTGCCTCAAACGCTACATCGCCCGAGACCTCTACCGACGCCTCGAAACCCCACCCCCACCACTTGACGCGGCATAGGAGCGTCC
>NZ_JAHWGR010000086.1:0-1331 GCF_020873825.1 Micromonospora sp. DH13 | reverse complement strand
GGGAGTGTGGCGCTTTCCGTGTTTGGGCCTGTGGTGTGATCGATGCGGTTAGATGGTGATCCGGTCGCTGTAGGCGAGGATCAGGGCGTTGAGGGCCTTGGCCCAACCGTAGACCCGGCCGGTGATGCTCCCGCCCCCCTTACGTTTCTGCTGGACGACGAGGTAGAGGACCTTCATCGCGGCCTGCTCGGTGGGGAAGTGCCCGCGCCGGCGGGCGGCCTGCCGGAACCGGGCGTTCAGGGACTCGATGATGTTGGTGGTGTAGAGGACCTTGCGGACCTCGTGGTCGTAGTCGAGGAACGGCACGAACTGCGGCCACGAGGTCCGCCACAACCGGATCACGGCCGGGTACTGGTCGCCGAACTCGGCGGCGAACGCCTCGAACCGAGCCTCCGCAGCCGTCACGGTGGGGGCGGTGTAGATCTCCCGCAACGCCGGGGTGATCTTCTGCCAGTCCTTCCGGTTCGTATAGCGCAGGCTCGCCCGGACCAGGTGCACGACGCACTGCTGGTGCACTGCCTGCGGCCACACCTGTTCGATGGCGTCGGTCATGCCCTTCAACCCGTCGGAGCAGACCATGAACACGTCCTCGACACCTCGGTTGCGTAGTTCGGTGAGGTAGCCGGCCCACTGCTTGGCGCCTTCCCCGCCGGTGCCGGCCCACATACCGAGGACGTCGCGTTCCCCGTCGAGGCTGATCCCGACCACCACGTAGACGGGCCGGTTCGCGACCTGCCCCTGCCGGATCTTCATCACGAGTGCGTCGATGAACACCACCGGATACACCCGGTCCAGAGGCCGCTGCCGCCACGCCTCCATGTCGGCCAGGACGCTGTCGGTGACCCGGCTGATCAACTCCCGGGACACGTCGGCGTCATACACATCCGCCAGATGCGCGGAGATCTCCCCGGTCGTCAGGCCCTTGGCATACAGCGACAGGATCGCCTCGTTGAACCCGTCCAACCGGCGGGCGTGCTTCGGCACGATCCTCGGCGTGAACGACCCCGCCCGGTCCCGCGGGACCTGGATCCGCACCGGCCCGACCTCGGTCTGCACCGTCTTCGCACCGTGCCCGTTACGGATGTTGACCCGCCGACCGGTCGTCTCGTCGACACCAGCCTCGTCGAGATGGGCGTCCAGCTCCGCGTCGAGCGCCGATTCGAGCACCGTCCGGGTGATCCCGGCCAGGAGCCCACCCGGCCCCACCAACGACACCCCGTCGGCCTTGGCCCGCTCGACCAGCTGCTGCGCGAACTCCACCTCCGCCGCCGAGGGCTGCGGAAGTGGAGCAGCGTTCTTCTTGTCTGCCATGACGTGGTCCTTCCCGGACA
>NZ_JAHWGR010000085.1:0-1390 GCF_020873825.1 Micromonospora sp. DH13 | reverse complement strand
AGGCTGAGACGTGATGCCGAGCCGATTCAGGTGAAGTCAGTGATCCTATGCTGCCGAGAAAAGCCTCTAGCGAGTTCTTAGCGGCCCGTACCCCAAACCGACACAGGTGGTCAGGTAGAGAATACCGAGGCGATCGGGCGAACTGTGGTTAAGGAACTCGGCAAATTGCCCCCGTAACTTAGGGAGAAGGGGGGCCGGAGACGTGAAGGCACTTGCTGCTGGAGCGTTGTATGGCCGCAGAGAGCAGGGGGAAGCGACTGTTTACTAAAAACACAGGTCCATGCGAAGAAGTAATTCGATGTATATGGACTGACGCCTGCCCGGTGCTGGAACGTTAAGGGGACCTGTTAGCTCTTCGGGGCGAAGCGGAGAACTTAAGCGCCAGTAAACGGCGGTGGTAACTATAACCATCCTAAGGTAGCGAAATTCCTTGTCGGGTAAGTTCCGACCTGCACGAATGGCGTAACGACTTCCCCACTGTCTCAACCACAGGCCCGGCGAAATTGCATTACGAGTAAAGATGCTCGTTACGCGCGGCAGGACGGAAAGACCCCGGGACCTTTACTATAGCTTGACATTGGTACTTGAGTTAGCTTGTGTAGGATAGGTGGGAGCCGGTGAAGTCCATACGCCAGTATGGGTGGAGGCAATCTTGAAATACCACTCTGGTTGATTCGGGTATCTAACTTCGGGCCGTTATCCGGTTCAGGGACAGTGTCTGGTGGGTAGTTTAACTGGGGCGGTTGCCTCCTAAAGGGTAACGGAGGCGCCCAAAGGTTCCCTCAGCCTGGTTGGCAATCAGGTGTTGAGTGCAAGTGCACAAGGGGGCTTGACTGTGAGACTGACAGGTCGAGCAGGGACGAAAGTCGGGACTAGTGATCCGGCACTTGCGTGTGGAAGCGGTGTCGCTCAACGGATAAAAGGTACCCCGGGGATAACAGGCTGATCTTCCCCAAGAGTCCATATCGACGGGATGGTTTGGCACCTCGATGTCGGCTCGTCGCATCCTGGGGCTGTAGCAGGTCCCAAGGGTTGGGCTGTTCGCCCATTAAAGCGGTACGCGAGCTGGGTTTAGAACGTCGTGAGACAGTTCGGTCCCTATCCGCCGTGCGCGTAGGATACTTGAGAAGGGCTGTCCCTAGTACGAGAGGACCGGGACGGACGAACCTCTGGTGTGCCAGTTGTCCCGCCAGGGGCACGGCTGGTTGGCTACGTTCGGAAGGGATAACCGCTGAAAGCATCTAAGCGGGAAGCCTGCTTCAAGATGAGGTATCCCACCCCACTTTGTGGGGGTAAGGCCCCCAGCTAGACGACTGGGTTGATAGGCCGGAGATGTAAGCTCGGTAACGGGTTGAGTTGACCGGTACTAATAGGCCGAGGACTTGACTAC
>NZ_JAHWGR010000084.1:0-1398 GCF_020873825.1 Micromonospora sp. DH13 | reverse complement strand
CTTCGGTGAGTTCCTCGTGGGTGGTGCCGACGATGGCGGCGCGGTGGGGCAGGGCGGCGCGGGTGGTCAATGCCGCCGCGACGTCTGCCGCGCTCAACTCCGGGTGGGCGGTGAGGTGGTGCAGCAGCTGTCGGGCGTGTTGGCGTAGCGCCGTCGGAGTCTTCGCGGAGAGCATCCACGTGACGGGCTGGTCCGTGGGTTGAGCTGGGGTGGGAGCGGGGGCGGGGGTGGCTGGTGGTTGTTCGAGGATGATGTGGGCGTTGGTGCCGCTGATGCCGAAGGAGGAGACGGCGGCGCGGCGGGGCCGCCCGTGGTCGGGCCATTCCTGGGTGTCGGTGAGGAGCTGGATGTTGCCGGTGGTCCAGTCGACGTGGGGGGTGGGCGTGTCGACGTGGAGGGTCTTCGGCAGGACCCCGTACCGCATGGCTTGGATCATTTTGATGATGCCGGCGGCTCCGGCGGCGGCTTGGGTGTGGCCGATGTTGGATTTGATGCTGCCGAGCCAGAGGGGTTGGTCGCGGTTCTGGCCGTAGGTGGCGAGCAGGGCTTGGGCTTCGATGGGGTCGCCCAATGTCGTGCCGGTGCCGTGGGCTTCGACGGCGTCGACGTCGGCCGGTGTCAGGCGGGCCTCGGCCAGCGCCCGGCGGATCAGCCGCTCCTGCGACGGCCCGTTGGGTGCGGTGAGGCCGTTCGAGGCGCCGTCCTGGTTTACGGCGGTGGCGCGGACGACGGCGAGGATGCGGTGGCCGTGGCGTTGGGCGTCGGAGAGCCGCTCCACCAGCAGCAGGCCCACGCCCTCGGACCAGGACGTCCCGTCGGCGGCGGCGGCGAACGACTTGACCCGGGCGTCCGGCGCGAGACCACGCTGACGGCTGAACTCCACGAACGACGCCGGGGTCGCCATGACGGTGACGCCGCCGGCCAGGGCGAGGTCGCACTCGCCGTTGCGCAGGGCCTGGGCGGCCAGGTGCAGGGCGACCAGCGACGACGAGCAGGCGGTGTCGATGGTGACGGCGGGGCCCTCCAGGCCGTAGGTGTAGGAGACCCGGCCCGACGCCACACTGCCCGCGCTTCCGGTGACGAGCTGCCCGTCGAAGCCCGCCGGCTGACGGTGCAGGAAGCGGGAGCCGTAGTCGTCGTACATGACGCCGGTGAAGACGCCGGTGCGGCTGCCGCGTAGCGACTCCGGGTCGATCCCCGCGTTCTCGAACGTCTCCCAGCTCGTCTCCAGCAGCAGCCGCTGCTGCGGGTCCATCGCCAGCGCCTCACGTGGGCTGATCCCGAAGAACGCCGCGTCGAACTCCGCCGCGTCCGTCAGGAAACCACCCTCACGCACATACGACTTCCCCGGCGCGTCCGGATCCGGATCGAACAACCGCTCCACGTCCCACCCACGAT
>NZ_JAHWGR010000083.1:0-1518 GCF_020873825.1 Micromonospora sp. DH13 | reverse complement strand
GCGTGGTGGAAGTAGGCGGCGTTGTAGAAGGCCGTCATCAGCTCGCGCAGGTTGCCGTCATCCAGCAGCTCGTCGACCTGCGCGGCGCTGAGCTGGTCACCCACCTGCCCGGCGCTGGTCGGGTCGTCCTTGATGAACGAGCGCCACGCCCCGCCGGGACGACCGTCGAAGGTGTCCAGCACCTCCCGGAGCCGCGCGACGGTGGCCTGCGCCGCCCGCCGCACCCGGGGCAGCCGGTACAGGTACGCCCCGAGCTGCTCCTCCAGGTGGGTCGCGAAGATCAGGTGCTCGGTGGTCTCCAGGACCGGCCGGTTGGCGTACGGCCGGCCGTTGCCCTTCCACGCGACCGCGTCCCCGGCCGCGTCCGCGACCGGGCGGGGCGGGGTGCCCGGCAGGTCGGCGCCGGCCTCCTGCACGTGGGTGTCGCCGGGGGCGTCGCTGGTGAACGTGCGCCACCCGTGGTCGGCGTCCGGCTCGGCCGGGCGGGGGCGTCCGTCGGGGCCGTAGGCGGTGCCCGCGACGAACGCGTGCCCGCCGGGGGTCGTCCAGACCGTGCCGGTGGGGGCGGTGACCGAGGTGCCCGGCAGCAGCCGCGACAGCTTGGCCGCGAAGCCGTCGGCGTCCGCACCCGTGTCGCACGAGATCAGGACGATCCGCTGTGGATGGTCCGCCCCGAGCTGCTCGGCGAGCTGTTCGGGCGTGACCCGCCGGTCGCCGAGCACCAGGTGCTCGGGGGTGCCGTGGGCGAAGACGACGAGCTCGCCGTCGCGGGCGGGGAACGAGCGGGCGGCCTCGGCGTGGGTCGTGTCGTACGGCTCGACGAGCGCCCACCCGGCCGGGACCGGCTGCGGCCCGTCGGCCGGGGCCTGCGGTGGCCCGTCGGTCGGGGCCTGCGGTGGCCCGTCGGTCGGGGCCGGCCTGGCCTCGCCGCCCGCAGGCATGGTCGGCGGGGGCGGCTCGGCGGTGGCCCGCACCGGCTCGGTCGACCGGGCCGTCTCACTGGACCGGGCCGTCTCATTCGACCGGGTCGCGTTACTGGACCGGGCTGTCGCACTCGACTGGGTCGCCGCGGTCGACTGGGCCGGCTTGGTCAACCGGGTCGCCTCGGCCGGAGGGGCGACCGGCCCGGGCGGGGCGGTCCCGACCGGCGGCTCGACCGGCCGGACGACGCTGTCGGCGACCTGCGGTGGCGGGCCGGCGGCGGAGCCGGTGGCGGTGCGCGGGTCGGCGTCGCGAGGGGGGTGTCCGCGCCGCCGGGGCGGACTGGTGGTGGCTCCGCGCGGGGGTGCGATGGTGCCGTCGCGGGCCGGGCCGGTCGGCGCGGTGGTCGGGCCCTCGGTGCCGGTGGCCGGGCGGATGGTGCCGGTGGCCGGGCCGGTGGTGCCGGTGGCCGCGGCGGTCGTGGCCGGCGCGGTGGCGGTGGTGGCGGCCTCCGGCACGGCCGCCGGGCCGCCCGGCGGGGTCGGGCCGGTGGGCGTCAACTGGGTCACCACGCCGGGCAGGCCGGCGCCGTCGGGC
>NZ_JAHWGR010000082.1:0-1581 GCF_020873825.1 Micromonospora sp. DH13 | reverse complement strand
GCACCGCCATCATCCGCGACCGCTCCACCAACCGCACCCTCCTCGGCATCGGCATCCACCACATCGCCTTCGACGGCTGGTCCCACACCCTCCTCGTCCACGACCTCACCCACGCCTACACCGCCCGTAAGGCCGGACAGTCACCCACCTGGGACCATCCGGCGCCCACCCTCCGCCAGATCCACGACGAGTACGCCCGGCTCCGCGACGCGGCCGACCTGCCCGCCCAACGCGCATACTGGCGCGGCCAACTCCACGGCCTCCCCCGGCAGGGCGACGGTGGGCCGACCGTGTCGCTGGAGCAGGCTCTCGCCTGGGGCCCGAAGGCGGGGCACACCGTGACGGTGCCGCCCGAGGTGATGCAGCGGTGGGACCGGGCCGCCCGGGAGCACCGGTTCAGCCGCTCCAGCTACTTCGTCGCCGCCTTCGCCACCGCCCTGCGCGCCGTCCACCAGCAGGACGACATCGGCCTGCTGATGGTGGTCGCCAAGCGCGGCAGCAGGGTGCTCGACTCCGCGTTCACCACCCGACTCAACCTCAACTGCGTGCGGGTGCGCTTCGACGGGCCGCAGGACGACAAGCTCGTCCTGCGGGTCCACGAGACGGTCGCCGACCTGATGCGGGCGCAGGACGTGCCCTTCGCGGAGACCGCCGACGATCCCGCGGCCGGGCTCTCCAGCGAGGTGGTCGCCAGCCTGCCGACCTTCGTCTACCAGGACAACGTGGTGCTCCCGCTGGACCTGCCCGGCTGCCGCACCGAGGAGGTCGTCGACCCGTACGCCCGGGAGGTGTCCAACGGCCTCACCGTGGAGGTGCTGCCCCGCGCCGACCACGCCCTCCTGCGCGTCACCATCCGCACCGACTACCTGCCGTACCGCTTCGCCGAGGAGCTGAACGGCCACATGCTGCGCTTCCTCGAGGCCGGTCCCGCGCCGGCTCCGGGTCGCTGACCGCACGTCGTACCCCCTCGTGCCGGTGGGCGCGGACGACCGCGTCCACCGGGTTCACCTGGGTCTTTTCGCACCGGCCCCGCCTACGGGCGACGCCGGTCCTGATCGGAGGTTTGGCTCATGTCCGTCGGGTTCGTTGGTGGTCCGGCCCAGGCTCCGGGGCTCACCGCCCCCGGCACCGACTTCGAGACCCTCGATCTGGTGGGTGATCTGCGGCGGGTGGTGGTGTGGCCGGCGCGGGCGGGTTCGGTGTCGGGGGTGGTGGGGTGGCCGTCGGGCGTGGCGGGTTCGGGTGTGGTGGTGGTGGCGGGGTTGGTGGGTGTGTTGGCGCGGTATACGGGTCAGTCGGAGGTGGTGCTCGGGCTGGCCTCGGGTGGTGTGGTGCGCGTGGATGTGGCGGGTGATCCGGGGTTTGGTGACCTCGTGGGTCGGGTGGCGGAGGCGTTGGTGGCTCCGTCGCCGGCGGCGGGTGGCCCGGTTGGTCCGGTCATGTTGCATGTGGTGGATGGGCCGGTGGGCGAGGTGGGGCCGGGTGTGGTGGATGCCGGTGTGGTGGTGTGGGTGGCTGGTGATGGGTCGGGGTTGCGGGTGGACTTTGCGGTGGAGGAGTTTTCGGCGGGGTGGGTGCGGG
>NZ_JAHWGR010000081.1:0-2830 GCF_020873825.1 Micromonospora sp. DH13 | reverse complement strand
CGAGCTGCTGTCGGTCCGCCGACGCCTGTACGGCGACGACGACTGACCGTGCGGCGGTGCCGCCCGGGACCGGCGGCCGGCCCGATCGCGAAGGTAATGTTCGAACTGTTGGCCGGTCGGATCCGGCCAAGGTACGCCGGCACGCGGAGCGCATTCGCGAACTGGTCGCGTCGGTGGTGCGGAGCCAGATCAAGGACCCGCGGCTCGGCATGATCACCATCACCGACGCCCGGATCACCGCCGATCTGCGCGACGCCACGGTGTTCTACACCGTCCTCGGTGACGCGGCGGCCCAGTCCAGCACGGCGGCGGCGCTGGAGAGCGCCAAGGGGATGCTGCGCAGCACGGTCGGCAAGGCCCTCGGGCTGCGCCACTCGCCGAGCCTGACGTTCGTCCTCGACGACGTGCAGGACCAGGTCAAGCAGATCGACGACCTGCTCGCGGCGGCCCGCCACGCCGACGCCGAGGTGCAGCGCCTCGCCGCCCAGGCCAAGTACGCCGGCGACGCCCAGCCGTACCGGCTCGACGAGGACTCCGACGAGGCCGACGACGAGGCCGACGACGAGGCCGACGAGGTCGCGGGCTCCGCCGCCGACTCCGACGCACCGCGCGGCGCGGACCGGCCGTGACCGACCCGGCGGCCGGGGCGGCCGGCACCGGGCCCGGGGAGGCCGACTGGGCGGCGGCCGTGGCGGCCGTACGCGACCTGCCGGCCGACGCGCAGGTCCAGCTGATCTGCCACGTCAACCCCGACGGCGACGCGCTGGGCAGCATGCTCGGCTTCGGGCTGGGGCTGCGCCAGCTCGGCGTACGCCAGCTCCGGGCGACCTTCCCCGGCCCGCCGGAGGTGCCGGAGCCGTTCCGCGCGCTGCCGGGCCTCGACCTGCTGGTCCCCGAGGAGGACGCGTACCCCGCGCCGGACCTGGTCGTCTGCTTCGACGCGGCGAGCGAGTCGCGGCTCGGCGGCCTGGTCGACCGGCTCGCCACGGCCGGCACGGCGCTGGTGCTCGACCACCACGCGTCGAACACCCGGTTCGGCGGGATCAACCTCGTCGACCCCCGGGCCGCGGCCACCTCCGTGGTGGCCGAGGAGCTGCTGGCCCGCCTCGGGGTGCGGCTGGACGCGGGGATCGCCGAGGGCCTCTACGTCGCCCTGACCACCGACACCGGGTCGTTCCGGTTCGAGGCGACCACCCCGGCGGTGCACGAGCTGGCGGCGCGGCTGCTGGCCACCGGCATCCGCCCCGGCGACATCTCCCGCCGGGTCTTCGACACCCGGCCCTTCGGGGCGGTGCGGCTCTTCGGCGAGGTGATGTGCCGGGCCCGCCTGGAGCCCACGGCGGCCGGGGGCAACGGCCTGGTCTGGACGTACGCCACGCTCGACGACCTGGCCCGGCACGACCAGCGACCGTACGTGCTGGAGGCCCTGATCGACTCGGTGCGGTGCACCGCCGAGGCGGACGTGAGCTGCGTGGTCAAGCAGGTCCGCCCCGACGAGTGGGCCGTCTCGATGCGCAGCAAGGGCGCGGTGGACGTCAGCCGGGTCGCGGTCGCCCTCGGCGGCGGCGGCCACACGTTCGCGGCCGGCTTCACCGGCCGGGGCAGCGCCGACGACGTGGTGGCCAGCATTCGCGCCGAGCTGGACAAGGCACTGATCGGGGCGTAGATCAGGGACGACTCCGGGGGGTGTCGGCCTTCCTGCGCTGCGTGATGGCGGGGAGAATCGGGGGATGGAGCACCCGAGCGAGCTCTCCGTCGCGGAGACCCGGGCGTGGGAGCGCCCCGTGGTCACCGTGCCGGTGCTGGTCTGTCTCTCCCTGGTCGGCGGGCAACTGCCCTCGTTCTCCGCCTCGGCGAACCTCTACACCCTCGGCACCGGGGGAGCGTTGATCTGGCTGGGCCTGGGCAACCGGGTGCCGCGCCGGCCGGCGCCGCGCCGGCTCGGCGCGGGGGCGGTCTGGTGGGTGCTTCCGGTGGCCGTGTTCGGCGTCTTCGAGGGGGTCACCTTCGTGCTGGCCGTCGGCGACGAGTTCCCCACCTTCTCCCGGCTGGCCGACCCCCTGCTGGAGGACGAGCTGGTCCGCTCCGCGGCCTGGTTCGCCTGGCTGGCCGCGTTCTGGGGGCTGGTGCGGCGATGATGCGGGCCCTCGCCATCGGCGGCTTCCTCACCGCCCTGGCGCTCTTCGCCGCCGTCGAGTGGGCGGCCCGCCGCCCGGGCTCGCGCATCCCGTCGCTGGCCGACGTCTGCGCCTACGTCATGCGATACGAGGTGGGCCCGGTCCCCGTCGGCCGGATCGGCCTGTTCGGCTTCTGGTGGTGGCTCGGCTGGCACTTCCTCGCCCGCTGACCGGGTGCCGACCGTGCTCCCCCGGTGGCCGGTGCGGGTGCCCGGCCGGCACTTCGCGGGCAGCCCTCGTCGCGTCCAGATGGCGGGAACAGTGGGCAGCATGTGGACCTGAACGATAACTTGGGAATCGATCGGTGCCGTGGCTGCGGCGCTGGTCCGCAGGCGGTGGCGTCGCACCCGACGCCGCCTCCCCCCAGGGTCGGACCGACCCCGGCGCACGCGTCCAGACCGGCCGCTCCGGTGATCCCGGGCCGCCGACGGGCGTCCAGCACGACCGGCCGTCGGGCCACCGTGTCCCCGTGACCCGCATCCCTGGAGGGAATCACCATGCCCAGCAAGCCCAAGCCCGAGAACACCGACGAGGCGCGCGAGCAGGCCCGCCGCGCGCTCCAGACGTCGATGGACATCCGTCAGTGACCCACGTCGACCGGCGGTGATGCCGCCGACGCCCCGCGCCGGCCGCCAGCAGCGCGTACCCGGCGA
>NZ_JAHWGR010000080.1:0-3158 GCF_020873825.1 Micromonospora sp. DH13 | reverse complement strand
CGGACCGCCGCGGGCACCCCTGGGGCGGGGGGCGGACGGCGGCACCCCGCACCCCCAGACAGGAGAGCAGATGCCCAGCAGAGACGGGCCGGCCGTGGTCGAGGTCGCCGACCTCGTCAAGCGCTACCCCCGCAGCGACACCAACGCCGTGGACGGGCTGTCGTTCACCGTCGCGCCGGGCGAGATCTTCGGGCTGTTCGGGCCCAACGGCGCCGGCAAGTCCACCACCGTCGGCATCCTCACCACCCGGCTGCGGGCCACCGGCGGCCGGGCCCTGGTCGGCGGCGTCGACGTCGGGCGCGATCCGGCGGCCGCCCGCGCCCAGCTGGCCGTGGTGCCCCAGCACAACAACCTGGACCGCGCCCTGACCCCCCGGCAGAACCTGGTCTACCACGCGACCTACCACGGGCTGCCCCGGCGGGAGGCCGAGAGCCGGGCCGGGGAGCTGCTGGAACGCTTCGGTCTCACCGAGCGGGCCGACCGGCGCATCGAGGCGTACTCCGGCGGGATGGCCCAGCGGCTGATGATCGCCCGGGCGCTCACCCACGACCCGATGGTGCTCTTCCTCGACGAGCCGACCAACGCCCTCGACCCGCAGACCCGGCTGCTGATCTGGGGCCAGATCCGCCAACTGCGCGAGCGCGGCGTCGCGATCGTGCTCACCACGCACGCGATGAACGAGGCGGCCCGGACCGTCGACCGGGTCGGCATCGTCGACCACGGCCGGCTGCTCACCCTCGACACCCCGGACAACCTGGTCCGGGGCCTGGCCGGCGACGCGCTGCTCGACCTCACGCTCACCCCGGCCCCCGCCGACGACCCGGAGGCGCTGTGCGCCGCGCTGGGCGAGTTGGACGGCGTACGCAAGGCGGAGCGGCTCGCGTCGCCCGCCGTGCCGGCCGGTCTGCGGCCCGGCGCGGGGCTGCCCGGCGGGGCCGGCGGCGGCGCGGCGCTGGCCGCCCTGGCCGCGCGGGCCGGCGGGGCGCGGCCCGGTGGCGGCGGCCTGGCGGCCCTGGCCGGCGCGGGCCTGCTCGGGCGCGGCGGCGCGGCGGGCCGCAACGGCGGGGGCCCGGCCGGTCGTGGCCGGCTGCGCGTGCGCCTGCACCTGGCCACCGACCCCGCCGCGCTGCTCGGCGCGGCGGTCACCGTGCTCACCGCGCGGTCGGCGGCGCTCAACGCCATCGACATCGGGGAGCCGAGCCTGGAGGACGTCTTCATCGAACTGACCGGAAGGGAACCACGGTGACCGCTGTAGACACGCCGACCCCGCTGCGACCGGCGGTCACCCCGCGCGCCCGGCCCGGCGCCGGCCGGGTGTTCGCCGCCGTGCTGCGCCGCGACCTCATGGTCACCGGCCGCGAACTGTGGGTCATCCTGGTGCAGGTCGGGCTGACGCCGCTGTTCATGCTCTTCGTGTTCGACACGATCCTCGGCGGGCAGGGCATCGTCGGGCGCAACTTCGCCGACCTCTTCCTGCCCGGCATCATCGCGCTGGCCGCCCTCACCACCGCGCTGCAGAGCGTGGCACTGCCGCTGGTGAAGGAGTTCGGTTTCACCATGGAGATCGAGGACCGGCTGATGGCCCCGCTGCCGACCAGCCTCGTCGCGATCGGCAAGCTGGTCATCGCCACCGTCCGGGGGCTGCTCGCGGCCCTGCTGATCTATCCGCTCGGCGCGCTGGTGGTCGGCTCCGCGCCGTGGCGTCCGGCGGGGCTGCCCATGGCGTTCGTGGTGGCGCTGCTCGGCGCGTGGATCGGCGGGGCCATCGGGATGAGCCTGGCCACCACCCTGCCGGTGCAGCGGATCAACGTCACCTTCTCGGTGATCCTCACCCCGATCATCTGGACCGGCTGCATCCACTACCCCTGGCCGAGGCTGTCGCTGCCCTGGTACCAGGTGGTCACCGCGCTCAACCCGATGACGTACGTCTCGGAGGGGGTGCGCGGCGCGCTGCTGCCCGAGGTGCCGCACATCCCGGCGTGGGTGTGCCTGAGCGTGCTCACCGGGGTGGCCGTGGCGCTGACCTGGCTCAGCGTCCGCTGCTTCAGTCGACGGGCGGTCCAATGACCGCCCGGGCGTTTCCCACCGGCCCCTGCGAGGAGCTGCCATGCCGCCCCTGACCCCTCCGGAAACCGACGCGGGCCTCGCCCGCCGGCTCGCGGCCCACGCCGGCGAACTGCTGCTGCGGGTACGCTCCGCGCACGGCCACGGTGACCCGGCCGCGCTGAAGGCCGCCGGTGACCGGGCCTCCCACGACCTCCTGCTCGCCGAGCTGGCGACCCACCGCCCGGACGACGCGGTCCTGTCCGAGGAGGACAAGGACTCCCGCGTCGTCGGGAGCGTCGACGCCGGCGGCCGGCTGACCGCCGACCGGGTGTGGATCATCGACCCGTTGGACGGGACCCGGGAGTTCTCCGAGGAGGGCCGTTCGGACTGGGCGGTGCACGTGGCGTTGTGGGCGCGTACGGCGTCGACGCCGCACCGCCTGGTGGCGGGGGCCGTCGGCCTGCCCGCCCAGGGGCGGGTGCTGGTGACCGACGACCCGCCGGCCCCGCCGGCACCGTCCGCCGGCCCCGGCGCGCCGCTGCGGCTGGCGGCCAGCCGCAGCCGTCCCCCGGCCTTCCTGGCGGAACTGGCCGCCGAGATCGGCGCCGAGCTGGTGCCGATGGGCTCGGCGGGGGCGAAGATCGCCGCTGTGGTGACGGGTGAGGTCGACGCGTACGTCCACGCGGGCGGCCAGTACGAGTGGGACTCGGCCGCCCCGGTGGCCGTGGCCACCGCCGCCGGGTTCCACGCGTCGCGCGTCGACGGTTCCCCGCTGACCTACAACCAGGCGGACCCGCGCCTGCCCGACCTGCTGGTGTGCCGTCAGGAGCTCGCCGCGCCGCGGCTCGCCGCCCTCGCGCGGCAGCTCTCCGGCGCGGCGGCCCCCGGCTCCGGCGTCCCCTCGACCGGAGGCGTCCCCTCGACCGGAAAGGACACGCGATGAGCAGCGGATCGGCTGCGTACCAGGTCTCCCAGCTCGACGAGTTGGAGGCGGAGAGCATCTTCGTGATGCGTGAGGTGGTTGCGGAGATGGAGCGGCCGGTGCTGCTCTTCTCGGGTGGTAAGGATTCGATCGTGATGTTGCGGTTGGCGCAGAAGGCGTTTGCGCCGGC